>NZ_JAQZAA010000077.1:0-64918 GCF_028640875.1 Pseudomonas sp. SBT1-2
CAGGGTTACGCAAACTTCTGTAGGAGCGAGGCTTGCCCGCGATAGCGATCTCACTCTCACCGCAATCTCTCAATCGAGACTGGCACTGACCTTATCCGCCACATCCCCGGGCAACCACGCCCGCCACACCTGCGGATGCGCCTTGAGAAACGCCCGCGCCGCTTCCCGGGGCGGCGTGTGCTTCTCGCTCATCTCCGCCAGGGCCTTGTTCAGCGCCTCGATCGGCAAATCGACCTTGCCGAAGAACTCGGCGATCTGCGGGTACTGCTTCTGGAACGGCGTGGACACGCCGATGGACAGCTTCGAAGCCAGAGAGCGCGTGGGGCGTGGATTGGGGTGGTCGGCGTCGGTCAGGGTTTTCCAGGCCTCCGCATCGAACGGCGGCTCCTCCAGCTGGATCAGCTTGAAGCGACCGAGCAAGGGGGTCGGCGACCAGTAGTAGAACAGGACCGGCTGGCCGCGACGGATCGATGAAGTGATCTCGGCGTCCAGCGCCGCACCGGAACCGCTGCGGAAATTCACATAGCTGTCGGTCAGGCCATAGGCCTTGAGCTTCTGCTTGTTCACCACTTCCGAGGTCCAGCCGATGGGGCTGTTGAGAAAACGCCCCTTGCCCGGGCTTTCCGGGTCCTTGAACACATCCTTGTAGCGCGCAAGGTCCGTGACGCTGCGCAGGCCCGGCGCCAGTGGCTTGATGCCCTTGGCCGGGTCGCCCTTGACCACATATTCCGGCACCCACCAGCCTTCGGTCGCGCCCTTAACCGTGTCGCCCAGGGCCGCTACCTTGCCCTCGGCCTCGGCTTTGACCCACACCGGGCTGCGTCCGGCCCACTCTTCGCCGATGACCTGGATGTCGTTGTTGGCCAGCGCGGTTTCCAGGGTGATGGTGGTGCCCGGCAAGGTGTCGGTCGGCAGGTCGTAACCCTTCTCGACGATGGTGCGCAGGATATCGGTGATCAGGCTGCCGCTTTCCCAGTTCAGGTCGGCGAAGTGGATCGGCGCCGGTGCCGCCCAAGCGCCGGCGGGCGCCAGCAAAATACCCAGGCCGAGCAGCGCGCCGCCCAGCAGTGTCCGCAGTCCTTTCATGCCTGTGCCCCTTGTGCCGTTCACAGCGTTGCAGGATGGTCTCGCGGTTTGGCACCGCAAGCCTCTGACTAATTGAGTCATCTGACTGTAGTAGAGGTTCCTGCTTTCGAC
This sequence comes from Pseudomonas sp. SBT1-2, assembly GCF_028640875.1. Lineage (NCBI taxonomy): Bacteria > Pseudomonadati > Pseudomonadota > Gammaproteobacteria > Pseudomonadales > Pseudomonadaceae > Pseudomonas > Pseudomonas sp. SBT1-2. The sequence goes on from NZ_JAQZAA010000077.1 coordinate 1,198, forward strand.
GGGGACTTCAGTTTTCGCCCTGCTCCTGCAGGCGCTGCAACTCGCGGCGCACCATGCTGGCGTATGCCGCAGGCTTCAGGACATACAGCTGCGAAGCCACCCAGGCCAGCCAGGCGCCTTGCAACACGGCTTTCTGTTCGAACAGGCGCTGGGCCTCGGCGCGGGCGCGCGCAAGATGCTGCTGATGGAATTCGGCGCGGCTCACTCGCTGGCCTTGAAGCTCACCAGTTCACCCTTGCGCCATTTGGCGGCCTTGCCGGTCACGGCTTTCAGGGTCTTGGTCAGGCCTTCCTGCAACTGCTGGTTGGCGGCGAACACCGTCACTACGCTGTGGCCTTCCTTGAACAGGATGGCGTGGCCGTCGGCGGTGCTGACAAAGGCGTATTCGCCCAGGCCGTAGACGGTCAGCTTGATCTCGCGAAAACGGATTTCGAACTTGCCGCCTTCACGGCTGGGCAGGACCGCCGCGCGGAAATGATCGCCGACCTTGAGTTCCAGGCGTGGCTTGTCGTCCACGACCAGCGCCGTCTCGGTATCGATTTCGGCGACGTAAATGCCTTCCGGCGTCTGTTCGGTGATGTAGACGAAACGTGACTGGAACTGTTTGACCAACTTTGCGCGCAAATCGCCCAGGACGAACAACGCGTGCATATCAAGATTACTGACTGCCAAGGAAAGATCCCCGAAACTGAAAATGACTCTGCCCGCGTAAACGACGGACAGCAGAAAAAGGCGGCCGAACCGGCGCCGTGACTCCACATGAAAACAATCCGAAAAAGCACCACTCGCCAACGCGTAGGCGCAAACACCGGTTCGCCCCTCCCCAGGACAACCGGAAGGACTACCGGACCGTTTGGCCCGCATCAAGCGCAGAAGAAGTGGTTCCGACCCGCCGAGAAAGCTGCGCACTCACTGTCGATCGGAAAACCTCACGATCCTTTCGTCACCCTTAATGGGACGGGAGTGCTGCAGGTAAACATCAATCTCTGACTGCCGGGGCAATTCTAGAGCAACTTTATGTATTCAGAGCAACCCATGCGTGAGCAAATCGCTGAAAAAACCTCTTTTATCCTGCCGGTCAGCCACTTGCGTGACTTAACTCAGCCATCGACGGGCAACAACTGCCATACTGCCGCGACCTTGAAGCCAGCCACCGGCCAGCTTCACCAGCATATTTTCCAGGGGAAAGTCGGACGTGACGGAATTCGATATAGGCGAGTTTTTCATTCATGGCGAAGCCCGGGACGTCGAGGGCGAGTTCCAGGCCGTGATCGTGATGCGCGCCAAGCCACCGCTGCGCACCGTGCGCTACCACCAGGTGGAAAAGGACCGTTGGTTCAAGACCGCGGAACTGGCCGAAGCTGCCGCCAAGGACGCCGCCCGCGCCCTCAAGCAGGCCGTCGACCAGGGCGCCCTGAACCTCTGAACCCACAGTAAAGGATTGCCGCGCCCGACCGACATATTGGCGAGCCTTCCTGTAAAGAGCGCCATGATGATCGACCTCAACCCACCTGCCCGCCTCCCGTCCCTGGCCGAGTTCGCCCTGCCAGGCGCGGCGGGCAGCGAAAGCCCGGCGAGCGATCCGTTTGACCTGCGCACCGCGATCACCCGGGCGACCAACGCTGCTCCCGACGGCGTGCTCGAAGCGAAAAAGAAACGCATCAGGCTGCTGCGCAAACAGATCGAGCAATTGCAGCAACGGCTGCGCAAGGCCAACGAGCGCCTGGCGATGGTGCAAAGCGCCGCCCGGCATCGCACAACCGACGCGCACATGCAGGCCTTGTCCGCCGCCCGGGCCCAGGCGCAGGCCGCCAGCAGCGCCTTGTCGATGGCCCAGGTGGCACTGTTCCAGGCCGAAAGCGCGGTGATCGGCAGCGAGGTCTGAAGGCGCGGGTGCCTGCGCCCTCAGGCCGAACGGCTGAACAGCGGGTGTCCGGCCTTGTCCCGCGCCAGCTGGGCCAGCCAGGACGCCTGGCATTCCACGGCCTCCTCCCGGCTGGCGAACGGCGCGCCGCGGCGCTCGCCATTCACCAGCACGACCCAGCACACATTCAGCCCGACCGCGCGAAAGGTGGCCGGTACACCGCTACCAATCATCACTGCGACATCGACTTTGCTTTGCATGAGGACTTCTCCTGACAACTAGTTAGCTAGCTAACAATGTCGTCATACTAATGAGTTCCCATACTGGGAAAAAGCCATCTCTTGCACAGCTTCGTTGCAGGGCCGGTAACAATGGCCGGCCCTGCCCGGCTTCAGCCGCGCGCGGCCTCGACAGCCTGCTCCGGCTTGTAGCCCAGGCGCAGGCCGCCCCAATGCCGGCCCTTGACCCTGATCGGCACCGACAAATCGTGCATCAGCTCGCCGGTATCGCGAGTATAGGTTTGCAGCAACAGTGGCTGCTGGTGGCTGCCGCAGCGGATGCCGGTGCGGTCCTCGAACTTGCGCTTGGTGCGGTTGTGCAAGGTATCCACCTGCGGATCGCCGGTCAGCGGCTGCGAGAACACCTGGTTGTGGGTCGGCACGTAGCCCTGGGGTGTGCAGGCGATGGCGAACACCAGGCCTTCGTGACGCGCCAGCAACGGCTCCTGGATCGCCGGCAGCACCTGATCGGCGTAGCGGTCGAAGCGGGTCTGGTATTTCACCGGCTGGGTATTGGCGATCGGCTGGTAGCTGCGGTCGAACAGGTCGTCGAGGCTGATGCGGCTGGCGTCCAGGTCCGCCTCGAACTGCTCGGCGATGCGCCGCGCGCCTTCCTGGGCCAGGTCGTAGATGCGTTGGTGATAGTCATCCAGGCCGACCTCGGCCAGGCGTTCGCTGATGATTTCCGCCTGCCCTTCCATCTGCACCGCCGCCTCGGCCAGTCTGCGGGTCTGCTGGTCGCTCACCGCCAGGTCGCCGCGCACCTGCTCCACGGCATGGAACAAGCTGTCCAGTTGCTGGCGATTGGTCTCGGCGCCTCTAGCGATCTCGCCGACCTGGCTTTCCACCCCGGCCGCCAGCCGGGCGATGTTCTGCAAATGCTGGCCGGTGGACTCGACCTGCTCCACCCCGGTGTTCAGGTCGCTGGACAGCTGGCGGATCTGCTCCACCACCTGGGCGGTGCGCTGCTGGATATCGCCGACCATCACCCCGACCTCGTCGGTGGCGGTGGCCGTGCGCCCGGCCAGGCCGCGCACTTCATCGGCCACCACGGCGAACCCGCGCCCGTGCTCCCCGGCCCGCGCCGCCTCGATGGCGGCATTCAGCGCCAGCAGGTTGGTCTGGCTGGCAATCGACTGGATCACCAGCGCCACCCGCTGGATGTCTTCGCTGCGCTGGCTCAAGGCTTCGATCAGTTCACGGCTGTCGTTGGCGCTTTGGCTGAGGCGGTGCATGCGGGTGATCGACTCGCCCAGCACCACGCTGCCTTCGGCGCTGCTGCGGTGGGCTTCGCTGGCGGCGCTCAGGGCCTGCTGGCTGAGCTGCGCGGCCAGTTGCTCGGTGTGGATCATCGCCTCGGCGCTGCTGACGATGCGCGCCGCCGAGTCCAGTTGCGACTGCACCCGCCCGGCCAGTTGCCGGACCGAATAGGCCACGCCGGCGGCCGACAGCGCGTTATGGCTGGTGCTGTAGGACAGGTCGCGAGTCAGCGCGGCGATCTCGCCGTTGTCGACGCTGCTCGCCGGCGCTGCGGCCTTGGGCCTGGCCAGGCGCGGCAGCCAGACGATCAGCAGCATCAGCGGCACGGCAAGGTAGAAGGCAAGCAGCCCCTGGGACAGGGCATACAACACCAGCAGCAAGGCGCTGCTTTGCAGGGCTGGACCCCACCAGCGCCGGGTGGCTTGGGCTGTTGGCAGCGGTTGCGCAGTGGCAGCCGACAAAGATCCGTCTTGCGTCATCTGGATTACCCCACGTTTTTCTAATTATTTGCTCTGCATTGAACGCCACTAAAAAGCCATTATCCATGGTCCATTAGTCGCAGGTTTGCAGCAGATCAATAGAAATGCGCGAGGGGCTTTCAGGGCGCCCACAAACGACTCGCGGGCAAGCCTGCCAGCCCAGGTGCAGTGGCGACCTTGGGGTGGGGCTTGCCCGCGAGGGGAGAAGTCTTGGCGATCAGGCCTGACGCTGGTGCTTGTCGATCTGCTCGTGACGTTCCTGAGCTTCGATGCAGTACTTGGTGGTCGGGCTGATCAGCAGGCGTTTCAGGCCGATCGGCTCGCCGCTGTCGTCGCACCAGCCGAAGCTGTCGTCGCCGATACGGCCCAGGGCCTGCTCCAGTTGCGGCAGCATGCGCTGGTCGCGGTCGATAGCGTTGACCAGCCAGGTCCGCTCTTCCTCTACGGAAGCTGCGTCGGCAGGGTCGGCCGGGGTGTCCAGGCTCTCAATGGCGATTCGGTTCTGTTCGATGCGCTCGTGGGTTTCGACCTTCATGGCCTGCAACAGCTCAGTGAAAAAAGCCAGCTGCTCGGCGTTCATGTAGTCATCCGCCGGCATGGCCAGCAACTTTTCCTTTGTCATTGATTTCTCTATAAAAAATACGTGCATTAAGGCGAATTAAAGCTGTTTTCCGTGCCCCCTTTCGGGGCATCGGAAAGGCGCCATACATTCCAAGCGCCACCCGGCACTCAATTTACGAGGGGCGGCAGTCTAAGGCCCGTTTGAGGCCTCAGCAACTGAAATGACATCGAATTTGTCCGACAAGCCCTGAAAGCCCGCCAGGGCTGGCTTTGGCGGCGGTTATCGGAGTGCGTTTATAACAAGAAATTCCATCGGCCGGGGTCTTTTAGAAGACAAACGGCAACGGCAGGCCCGAAAAAGGCCTGCCGCTGCCGTGGTGCAAGGCTTCTGTAGGAGCGAGGCTTGCCCGCGATAATCGTCAATACGCCGCGGTGCATCAGATGCTAAGCGTTATCGTTGAAGTCCATCGCGAGCAAGCTTCGCTCCTACAGAAGCACAGGGCTCAGCGCTTGAGCTTGCGCTTGTTGCGGTACTGGTCGATGACCACCGCCACCACGATGATCAGGCCCTTGATGATGTCCTGGATGTAGGCATCGACACCGACGAAGGTGAAACCGCTGGCCATCACCCCGAGGATCAGCGCTCCGATCACGGTGCCGGTGATGCGCCCCACGCCACCGGCCAGGCTGGTGCCGCCGATCACCGCCGCGGCGATGGCGTCCAGCTCGTAGGACATGCCCATGCCCGCCTGCCCGGTCGCCGCCCGCGCCGAGGCCACCACCCCGGCCAGCCCCGCCAGCAGCCCGGCGATGCTGTAGACGATCACCAGGTGGCGCTTGACGTTGATCCCCGAGGTCCGCGCCGCCTGCATGTTGCCGCCGATGGCGTAGGTGTACTTGCCGTACTTGGTGTAGCGCAGGGCGATATGGAAGATCACCGCCACCACCAGGAAGATGATCACCGGCATCGCGCCGTGGCCGATGGCCGTGTAGGAATCCGAGAGCATGCTGATCGGCTGGCCTTCGGTGTAATAACGCGCCAGGCCGCGCGCCGAGACCATCATGCCGAGGGTAGCGATAAAGGGCGGGATGCCGGTGATGGCGATGATGCTGCCGTTGATCGCCCCCGCCAGCAGCCCTACCCCCAGCCCGGCCACCACCGGGATCCACACCGGCAGGTCGGTCAGCGACGGGAACACCGCGCGGGTGAAGTCCGAGGTCTGCGCCAGGCTGGCGGCGATCATCGCCGACAGCGCCAGCACCGAGCCGGACGACAGGTCGATGCCGGTGGTGATGATCACCTGGGTCACGCCGATAGCCAGCAGGCCAATGATCGACACCTGCAGGATCATCAGCACCAGGCGCTGGGAGTTCATCAGGAAGCTCTGGTCGCGCACTATCCAGCCGAACAGTTCGAACACCAGGCCGATGCCGATCAGCACCAGGAAGATGCTCAGTTCGGTGGGCAGGCGCCGGCGCGTTCTGGCTGGCGCCGCCGCGGGTTTGTTTTCCAGTATCGCGTTCATAAGCCTTCACCTTCTTCTTGTATGGCCGGCGGCGAACACACCTCGCCGGTGGCCTTGATACGTTTGCCGGCTAGTGGACCAGGGACATCCCGGAAGCCAGTTGCATGACCTTCTCCTGGGTCGCTTCGCCGCGGTCGAGGGTGCCCATCAGTTCGCCCTCGTGCATGACCATCACCCGGTCGCTCATGCCCAGCACTTCCGGCAGCTCCGAAGAGATCATGATCACCGCCATGCCTTCGCCGGCGAGGTAGGCGATCAGCCGGTAGATCTCAGCCTTGGCGCCGACGTCGATGCCGCGGGTCGGTTCGTCGAGGATCAGCACCCGCGGGTTGGTCATCAGCCAGCGGGCGAGCAAGGCCTTCTGCTGGTTGCCGCCGGACAGGGTGTCGATGCACTGCTCCAGGGACGGGGTCTTGACCCGCAGCTTCTTGCACATGTCTTCGCACAGGGCGCGCAGGGCCTTCTGCTGGATGAAACCGTTGCCGGCATAGTGCGGCAGCACCGCCATCTCCATGTTTTCCAGGACCGACAGGCAGGGGAACAGGCCGCTGAGCTTGCGGTCCTCGGTCAGCAGGGCAAAACCCTTTTCGATGGCCATGTGCGGGTCGCTGATGCGCACCGGCTGGCCGTCGAGGCGGATCTCGCCGCCGTCGCTGGGGGTGATGCCGAAAATCGTCTCGGCCACGTTGGTGCGGCCCGAGCCCATCAGCCCGGCGATGCCGAGAATCTCCCCGGCGTGCAGGTCGAAGGACACCCCCTCAAACACCCCGTCCAGGCGCAGGTCGCGCACCGACATCAGCAGCTCGCCTATGGGCTTCTCGCGCACCGGGAACAACTGGCTCAGTTCGCGGCCGACCATCATCGAGATCAGGCTGTCGCCGTCCATGCTGTCGGCCCGTTGCAGGCCGATGTAGGCGCCGTCGCGGAACACCGCCACTTCATCGGCGATGGCGAACACTTCGTTCATCTTGTGGGTGATATAGATGATGCCCTTACCCTGGGCCTTGAGGTCGGCGATGATCGAGAACAGGTGCGCCACCTCTTTCTCGGTAATGGCCGAGGTCGGCTCGTCCATGATCAGGATGTCGGAGTCGTAGGACACCGCCTTGGCGATCTCCACCATCTGCCGCTCGGCGATGCTCAGGTTGCCCACCTGTTCCTCGGGGTCGAGGTTGATCCGCAGGCGTTCCAGCAACAGCGCGGTGCAGCGGTGCATCTCGCGGTGGTCGATCATATGCAGGCCGTTGAGCTGCTCGCGGCCGATCCAGATGTTCTCGGCGATGCTCATGTGCGGCATCAGGTTGAGTTCCTGGTGGATCATCGCGATCCCCGCCTGCAAGGCCGCCAGCGGCGTCTCGAAATTCACCCGCTGGCCCTTGAGCCGCAGCTCGCCGGCGTCCGGCTGGTAGATCCCGGCGATGATTTTCATCAGGGTCGACTTGCCCGCGCCGTTCTCCCCCATCAGCGCCAGCACCGTGCCGGGACGCACCCGCAGCTGCACATCGGACAGGGCGACAACCCCGGGAAAACCCTTGCTGACGTTGATGACTTCCAGCAGGTAGGGCTGCTGTTCAGACCCGGACTGGGCAGACTGGACGGCAGGCTGCACAGCCGCCGCCGGGATGCTCGAAGCAGTCGCTGAAGCGAACATGATCAGGTACTCCATCCGCGGGGCAGCCGGGCCACCCCGTCGGCTTATTGTTGTTATGGAACGGACGAGCTTATTTGAACTGGGCGACGTTTTCCGGGGTGATCAGGCGATAAGGCACCCACACCGCCTGCTCCACCGGCTCGTGCCTGGCCATCTTCACCGCGGTGTCGATCGAGCCGTCGGCCTGGCCCTTGGCATCCTGGAACACCGAGACCGCCAGGTCGCCCTTCTGCACCGCGCGCAGGCCATCGGGCGTGCCGTCGACCCCGGCGATCAGCACGCTGCCCTTCTCCACCCCGGCCTGCTTCAGCGCCATGGCGGCGCCGATGGCCATTTCATCGTTGTTGGCCACCACCGCGTCGAACTTGCGGCCCTGGGTCAGCCAGTCGTTGACCAGGGTCATGGCCTTGTCCCGCAGCCAGATCCCGGTCTGTTCCTGCTCGACCTTGATCCCCGGATATTTAGCCAGCACTTCCTTGACGCCCTTGGTGCGGTTGGTGGTGGAGTTGTTCGCCAGGTCGCCCAGCAGGATCACCACCTCGCCCTTGCCGCCCATCTTGTCGGCCAGGTACTGCATCTGCATCTGCCCGGCCTCCAGGTCGTTGGAGGCCACGGTGACCACGCCCTTGGGCAGGTTCAGGTCGTCCGGACGGCGGTTGACGTAGACCAGCGGAATCCCGGCCTTGACCGCCGCCTCGGTGATCTTGCGGGTCGCCGCGGTGTCCACCGGGTTGACCACGATGGCATCGACCTTCTGGCTGATAAAGCTTTCCACCTGGCTCAGCTGCTTGACCACGTCGGCCCGGGCGTCCTCGAACTGCAGGGTGACGCCGTCCGGCAGGGACTTGGCTTTCTGGTCCATGGATTCGCGCAGGTAGGTCAGCCAGGTGTCGTCGAACTGCGACATGCTCACGCCGATCTTCAGGTCGGCGAACGCCGAGCCGCTGCCCAGCAACAGGGACAGGGCGAGCGTGGCAAAACGGGTCTTGGTCTTCATGAAAGGTCTTTCTCCACATTCTTGTAGGTTTTATGGATAAAGCGCAGAAACCACTCAGTGAGGCAGACGCACGATCGGCGCGCCGGGCATGCAGCACACCAGCGCGCCCTTGCGTTCGACGCAAAGCAGGCGGACCAGGGACTGGACGATGGCGGCAGGCCGGGATGTTTGGCGAGACAGCGGACGGCGGCGCAAGAATGCGCGACGAAGCAGATGCAAAGCGGAACTGAAGGTTTTCATCGACGGTACCTGTTGTTTTTGTTGGCGGGTTCCACTCGGCTCAAGGCGGGCTTGAGGTCGGTGCGAGAACCCTGCTAGTCGGCAACCTGGAAACGACTTTATTGGAAAATAATTTCTATATCAACTCATTTTAGAATTTTATTCCAAATTCATTCTGCAGCCGGAAATCGGCCATTTCCACCACCTGGCGCTGGCGCCAGCTCAGGCGCGCGGCGTCCAGTACGCGGGTGGTGGCCAGGGCCTCGGCCGGCGTCACCGGCAGCGGCCCCTGCCCTTGCAGCGCCGCCTGCCAGCGTTTATAGAACTGCAACCAGTCGCCCCGCTCGGAGGCTATCCGCTCACGAATCTCGCCCTGCTCGAACCAGCCCCAGCGCCGGTGTTCCTCGACGCCCCAGCGCTCGCCCTCGGTCTGCGGCGACAGACCGGCGACCAGCGCCTGCTCCTGGCCGTCCAGGCCCTCGACCGTATAACTGCCGGCCGAACCGCTGACCCGGAACCGCGGCCCCTGGCAGTTCTGCAGACAACTACCGGACAAATGTGAAACCACGCCATTGGCATGGCTCAGGGCGAGGAAAAAACCGTAGTCGCAGGTCGGCGCCTGGGCGGCGTACTGCAACTCGGCGTAGACCCGGGTCACCGGGCCGAACAGCTGCAAGGCCTGGTCCACCAGATGGCTGCCAAGATCGCGCAGGAACCCGCCGCCGCTGGCATTGCCCACGGCCTGCGGCACATAGCGCTCGACCCGCGACTCGAAGCGGCTGACGCTGCCCAGGGTGCCGCTGTCGATCAGCTTGCGCAGGGTGAGGAAGTCCGAGTCCCAGCGCCGGTTCATGTACAGGCTCAGCGGCACCCGGCGGGTTGCAGCGGCGTCGATCAGCGCCCGCGCCTGTTCCACGTCGCTGGCGAAGGGCTTGTCGCTGACCACCGGGACACCGCGCTCGATGGCTTCCAGCACCAACGCCGCGCGGCCCTCCAGCGGGGTGGAAATCACCAGCCCGTCGACCCCGGCCGCCACCAGTTGCTCGATGCTGTCGAAGGCCCGCACCCCGGGATGCTCCGCCGCCAGCAGTTGCCGGCGCTCGGCCGAGCGGGTGACCACCCCGACAAAAGTCGCGCCGGGCAGGCTGGCAATCAGCGGTGCGTGAAAATGTCGGCCGCCATGGCCGTAACCCACCAAACCAATGCGCATCGCAAAGCCCTCCTTATATAGAACCGTTGTACTGCTGTAGCCGCTGGCGCAGCCTGCGATCGACCACGCGGTAACGGTAATCAACTCGCCCTTGTAGGAGCGAAGCTTGCTCGCGATGGAGGTCAACGATGACGCGTATTTCCTGACGAAACGCAGCATCTTCAGGTTCATCGCGAGCAATCGAGCGTCGACCGGCTGCTCCTACAAACGGCGGTACGTAGAAATGCCGGCCGCTCCCCATTCGATCCGCATGATCCGACCACAGGGGTCGCTTCAGCGGCACAGTTCGCTGCTGACCCGCTCCAGCATCATCCGGTTGGATTCGTCCGGGCGGTCTTCCCAGGCGAACACCGAGACCGTGGCGATGCCGTCGAACTGGATCTCGCGCAAGGTATCGAAGAACGCCGTCCAGTCCACTTCGCCCTGGCCGATGTCCAGGTGCTGGTGCACGGTGGCGGTGACGCCCGGCGGGTTGACGATATAGCGCAGGCTCGAAGACGCCTTGTGGTTGTAGGTGTCGGCGATGATCAGGTGGCTGAGCTTGCTGCCCGCATACTTGAGCATCGAGGCGATATCGCCCTTGCCGTCGTCGTAGAAGAAGGTGTGCGGCGCCGCGTACAGGTAGTTGATCCAGTCCCGGTCGAAGCCGCGGATGATGTCCACCGACTCGTTGTTGCGCTCGCAGAAATCATAGGGGTGGGCCTGGATATCCAGCTTGATGCCCTCGCGCTCGAACTCCGGAATCAACTCGTCCATGGAGCGCATGAACTGGTTCTCGCACACCAGCGGGTTGTCCGACTGGCCGGTGAACTCAGTGTTGACCAGCTCGCAGTCCAGTTCCACGGCGATCTGGATCGCCCGCTTCCAGTTGCGCACCGCCGCCATGCGCAAGCCTTCGTCGGCGGCGGCCCAGTGGTACATCGGCAGCAGCGACGAGAGCTGCACGCCGCTGTCATTCAGGGCCTTGCGAAACGCCTTGATCCGCGCCCGGTCGACCCGGGGCGCCTTGTAGAACGGCAGGAAATCCTCGCGGGGCGACAGCTCGATGTACTCATAGCCCAGTTCGGCGGCCTTGTCGGTCATCTGGCCCAGCGGCAGGTGGCGGTACATGTAGGGGTCCAGTGCAATGCGCATTTTAGTGTTCTCCCCAAATCTGAAGTAGTGACCTGTAGCCGCTGCCGCAGGCTGCGATAAGGCCGAAGGCCTTCAGCGATCTTGAGGCCTTGCGCGCCCTTCGGTCGCGATCGCAGCCTTCGGCAGCGGCTACAAAGTTGCTGCCTACCCTGTAGGAGCGAAGCTTGCTCGCGATGGACGTTAACGATGACGCGTATTTTCTGGATAAACGCGGCGCTCTCAGGTTCATCGCGGGCAATCGAGCGTCGACCGGCTGCTCCTACAAAATCAGCATTCAGCCGTAGAATGCCGGGCGCGGCGGTTGCGCGACCTTGACGATCTGCCCGCTGTTCTGCGCCTCGATGCAGGCATCGGCGGCCACCGCCGCGGCATAACCGTCCCAGGCCGAAGGACCGCCCACCTGCCCGGCCCGCACGCCGTCGATAAAGGCCTGCAGCTCGACGTCATAAGCGGCGATAAAGCGGTCCTTCCAGTCCATCAGGATCGCGTTGGACAACTTGGCCTCGCTGCGCAACTGCACCTGGGACGGCTCCGGCAATTTGGCGATGCCGGTCTCGCCCACCACTTCGCACTGGATGTCATAGCCGTACTGGCAGTTGACGAAGACCTCGACGTCGATGCGCGTGCCCTTAGCGGTTTCCAGCAGCACCACCTGCGGGTCGCGCAGATGCGCCAACGCCTTGCTCGACTTGCGCGGGAACACCACCTGCACCGACACGTAGTCGTCGGCCAGCAGCCAGCGCAGCACGTCCAGCTCATGGATCAGGGTGTCGGTGATCGCCATGTCGGTCTTGTAGTTCTCGCCGACCCGCGGGTTGCGGTGGGCGCAGTGCAGCATCAGCGGCTCGCCGATCTGGCCGCTGTCGATCACCGCCTTCAGCGCGCGGTAGCCAGCATCGTAGGGGCGCATGAAGCCCACCTGGACCAGGCGCTTGCCGTGGGCCATCTCGGCCTCGACGATCTTGCGGCAGCCGGCGGCGGTCACCGCCAGCGGCTTCTCGCAGAACACCGGCTTGCCGGCGGCGATGGCCGCCAGCACGAACTCTTCATGGCTCGGCCCCCAGGAGGTGACCAGCACCGCCTCGACCTCCGGCGCCTTGATCAGCGCGTGGCCATCGGGATACACCTCGGCGGCGATCTTCAGCTCGGCCACCACCTTCGCCGCCTGCTCCAGGTTGATATCGGTGACCGCCACCACCTGGCTGCCCAGCAGGGTCTGGCTGCAACGACGGATATGGTCCTGGCCGATGGCCCCGGTACCGATGACGCCCAGTTTCAAAGACATGGTGCTACTCCTGTTGTTGTTCGTTCGAGAGCAATCAGTACTGCCGGGCCTTGGCCAGGCGTTCGTTGAGTTGTCTGGCCACCGCATCGGTACGGGCGCTGGTGGACACCTGCGCCACCCCGACCCGCCACCAGGACAGGTACTTGTGGATCATGGTCTTGGGCAGGACCTTGATATCGATCAGGGTCGACACGCTCTGGGTCCGCGCATCGGCCAGGGCCGCCTGCAGCTCTTGCACGGTCCTCACCTTGTAGGTCTTGCAGCCATAGGCCGCCGCGCTCATGGCGAAATCCACCGGCACGAAGGCACCGTCGAGCTTGCCGGTTTCCGGGTTGCGGAAGCGGAACTCGGTGCCGAAGCTGTCCATGCCGTGTTCCATCTGCAGGTTGTTGATGCAGCCGAAGGTCATGTTGTCCAGCAGCACCACGTTGATCTTGCGCCGCTCCTGGATCGAGGTGGCCAGCTCCGAATGCAGCATCAGGTAGGAGCCGTCGCCCACCAGGGCGTAGACCTCGCGCTGGGGCTCGGCGAGCTTGACCCCCAGGGCCGCGTTGACCTCGTAGCCCATGCAGGAATAGCCGTACTCGACGTGGTAGGTGTTGACCCCCTTGCTGCGCCAGCTGCGTTGCAGGTCGCCGGGCAGGCTGCCGGCGGCGGCGACGATCACCGCGTCGTCGGCCAGGGTCTGGTTGAGCACCCCCAGCACCCGGCTCTGGGTCAGGCAGGAGCCGGTCAGTTCGATGAATTCGCGCAGCACCGCCGGGTCCATGTGGTCGTTAATTTCCGGGACAAAACCCTCGGCGTGGTATTCGACCTGGTAGACCCGGTCCACCTCCGCGTCCAGCTGCGCCCGCGCCTGGCTGATCTGCGCGCCCCAGGCCGCCTGGTAGTCGCTGCGCGCCAGGGCCGCGGCCAGTTCGTTCAGGCCTTCCCGGGCATCCGCCAGCAGCTGCACGCCATCGAGTTTCAGGGCATCGCAGGGGCTGATATTCAGGTTGAGAAACTGCGCATCGGCGCGGAACAGCGACTTCGACGCGGTGGTGAAATCGCTGTAGCGGGTGCCGATGCCGATGATCAGGTCCGCCTCCTTCGCCAGCAGGTTGGCCGCCAGGCAACCGGTCTCGCCGATGCCGCCGAGGTTCAGCGGATGGCTGGAAACCACCGCGCTCTTGCCGGCCTGGGTTTCGGCGAAGGGAATGTCGAAGCGCTCGGCAAAGGTTTGCAGAGCTTCGTTGGCCCCGGAGTATTTGACCCCGCCGCCGCAGATGATCAACGGCTTGCGCTTGCCGGCAAAGGCCGCCACGGCATCCGCGAGCATGGCGGCGCTGGCCGGCCGGCGTTCGATGCGGTGCACGCGTTTTTGCAGGAAGTAATCCGGGTAATCGTAGGCCTCGGCCTGCACATCCTGGGGCAAGGCCAGGGTCACCGCGCCGGTTTCCGCCGGGTCGGTGAGCACGCGCATGGCGTGGATCGCCGCGGTCATCAGTTGCTCGGGGCGGTTGATCCGGTCCCAGTATTTGCTCACGGCCTTGAAGGCATCGTTGGTGCTGATGCTCAGATCGTGGAACTGCTCGATCTGCTGCAATACCGGGTCGGGCTGGCGGCTGGCGTAGACATCGCCGGGCAGCAGCAACAAGGGAATGCGGTTGGCGGTGGCGGTCGCCGCGGCGGTCAGCATGTTCGCCGCGCCCGGGCCCACCGACGAAGTACAGGCGTAGATCTTGCGCCGCAGGTGCTGCTTGGCGAAGCCGATGGCGGCGTGGGCCATGCCCTGCTCGTTGCGGCCCTGATGCACCAGCAGCTCGCCGCTGTCCTGCTCCAGTGCCTGGCCCAGGCCGAGCACGTTGCCGTGGCCGAAGATGGTGAAGATCCCGGCGACGAACTTGCTCTGCACCCCATCGATCTCGACGTACTGGTTGTCGAGGAATTTCACCAGGGCCTGGGCCATGGTCAGTCGTGTCGTAGTCATGTCTGCACCTTCAATAGATACGCTGAACCCTGTAGGAGCGAGCTTGCTCGCGATGGATTCAGACTCACCGCGTTTCTACAGGCATATCGCGTCATCGTTAGCGTCCATCGCGAGCAAGCTCGCTCCTACAGTGGGGGAATGCATCAGGCCAGGGCCTGCTTGAGGTGGTCGATGCTGGCGCCGATCGCCCGCTGGATATCCGCCAGCCCATGCACGCTGTCGGCGAAGGGTTCGAACGACAGGTGGCCGCTGTAGCCGCGCTCGAGCAGGGTCTCGATCTGCGCCGCGTTGCCGAGGATGTCGCCCTCGCCCACCAGCACCCGATGGCCGTCGCGGATGCTCGCCAGGGGCGCCTCGCGATCCTCGACCCCAGAGATATGCACCAGCCCGGTGAGCTCGGGGAAGAACTCCTGCTCGCCGGCCAGGTGATGGTGAAAGGTGTCGTGCACCAGGCGGAACACATCCAGCCCGCCGATGGCGCGGATCGCCTCCACCGCCGTGCGCTTGCGCCGCAGGGAACATTCCTCGAAGCCCAGGGGTTCGATAAACCCGAGAATCCCGTGCTCGCGCAGGATCGGCGCCAGCTCAGTCAAGGCAGTGCGCAAACCGGCGCTGCGCTCGGCTTCATTGCGGCTATCAGCACGATCATTCAGCGGGCACATCACCAGACCGCGGGCGCCGCAGTCGCGGGCATAGGCGGCGAGCTTCAGGGCCTGGGCGCGACGCTCGTCGTTCCAGACATCGAAGGGGTACAGCGCATTGATCGACAGCACCTGGATGCCGTGGGCCGCGCACAACTGGCGCACCTGTTGCGGCGGCGTGCCGTCTTCGATCTCCACGCCCGCAAGGTCATTGCGGATCTCGATGGCATCGGCTTTCAGGGTCACCGCCAGCTCGATGAACGCCGGCAGGCTCAAACGTGGGGCAACCATACGATTCAGGGCGAAACGCAGGGGCTGGCTCATTATTCTTGTTCTCCAGAGCAACGGGTTGAAGGGTTTTACTTGGCGGTCGGCATGCTGAACTCGGGGCCCTTGGCGATGCTGTCCGGCCAGCGCTGCATCACACTCTTGTAGCGGCTGTAGAAACGCAGGCCTTCCTCGCCGTAGGCGTGGTGATCACCGAACAGCGAGCGCTTCCAGCCGCCGAAGGAATGCCAGGCCATGGGCACCGGGATCGGCACATTGATGCCGACCATGCCGACCTTGATGCTGCGGGCGAAGGCCCGGGCCACGCCGCCGTCGCTGGTGAAGCAGGACACGCCGTTGCCGAATTCATGGGCGTTGATCAGCGCCACCGCGCTGGCGAAATCCGCTACCCGGACGATGCCCAGCACCGGGCCGAAGATTTCCTCCTGGTAGATGCTCATCTCGGTCGTCACGCCGTCGAACAGGGTGGCGCCGACAAAGAAGCCCTGCTCTGCCCCCGGCACCTTGAAGCCCCGGCCGTCCACCAGCAGTTGCGCGCCCTGGGCCACGCCCTGGTCGATGAAACCTTCGACCTTGGCCTTGTGCTCGGCGGTCACCAGCGGCCCCATGTCGCTGTCGCCCTGCATGCCGTTGCCGATCTTCAACTGGTCGATGCGCGGCCGCAGTTTCTCGATCAACCGGTCACCGACATCACCCACCGCCACGGCGATGGAGATCGCCATGCAGCGCTCGCCGGCCGAACCGTAGGCCGCGCCGATCAGGGCGTCGGCGGCCTGGTCGAGGTCGGCATCGGGCATCACGATCATATGGTTCTTCGCCCCGCCCAGGGCCTGCACGCGCTTGCCGCGGGAAGTGGCCTGCCGGTGGATGTACTCGGCGATCGGCGTCGAGCCGACAAAGGAAATCGCTTCGATGTCCGGGTGCTGCAACAGCCCGTCCACCGCCGCCTTGTCGCCCTGGACCACGTTGAACACGCCATCGGGCAGCCCGGCTTGCGTCAGCAGGCGGGCCATCAGCAGGCTGGCGGACGGGTCGCGCTCGGACGGCTTGAGGATGAAGCAGTTACCGCTGACCAGGGCCAGCGGGATCATCCACAGCGGCACCATCACCGGGAAATTGAACGGGGTGACCCCGGCGCACACGCCCAGGGGCTGGCGCAGGTTCCAGTTGTCGATGCCGCCGCCGATGTTGTCGCTGAAAGCGGTTTTCAGCAGGCTCGGCGCGCCACAGGCGAACTCGACGATCTCGATGCCGCGGGTCACTTCGCCGCGGGCGTCGGACAGCACCTTGCCATGCTCGCGGGTGATGATCTCTGCCAGCTCGTTGTGGTGTCGGTCCAGCAGTTCCTTGAACTTGAACATCACCCGCGAACGGCGCAGCGCCGACTGCTCGGACCAGGCCGAGAAGGCCTTCATCGCCGAAGCAACGGCATCGTCCACCGTCTTCTGGCTGGCCAGGGCGACCTGGGCCTGCACGCGGCCGGTGGCCGGGTTGAATACGTTGGCGAAGCGCTCGCCGCTGCCTTGCACCTGACCGTCGATGTAATGGCCGATTACCGGGGCGTCACTCATTGTTCTTGTTCTCCATTCGACTGTTGGAATTCAGATGTTGGAAATCACAGATCCAGCAGCCAGCTGTGCTGCGGATCGTTATGGAACTGCCAGACCCGCTTGGGCCCGGCCATGACGTTCAGGTAATAGGACTCGTAGCCATAGGGCACGCTGACCGGGTGGTAACCCTTGGGCACCACCACCAAGTCGCCGTGTTCCACGGCCATGGCCTCATCGATGCTGCGGTCATCGGTGTAGACCCGCTGGAAAACAAAGCCCTGGGGCGGATTGACCTGGTGGTAATAGGTCTCCTCGAGAAAGCTCTGGTGCGGCAGGTCGTCGGTGTCGTGCTTGTGCGGCGGGTAGCTGGAGGAATGCCCGGACGGTGTGCGCACCTCCACCACCAGCAGCGAATGGGCCGGCTCGCTGTCCGGCAGGATGTCGCACACATAGCGGGTGTTGGCGCCCTTGCCGCGCACGCTGCGCCTCATGCTCGCAGGAAGGATCAGCCGGGGGCCGAGACTGTTGCTGGTAGCGCCGGGAGCGGCGCAGACGGCGATCTGCACATCGCTCAGGGCCGTGACCTGGGCCTGGCTGCCGGGTGGCAGGTAGACGGCGAAGGGCGACTTGTCCTCGAACACCGACTGCCGGTCGCCGAGGTTGTCCCAGCCGAAGGCGCCCTGCCCCGGCGCCTCGCCCTGAATGCCGATGCGTCCGCTGAGCAGCACCAGGCACAGCTCTTTATCACCGGCACTGAGAGGCAGGCTTTCACCGAGGCTCAGGCGGTAGGCGGCGAAACCGACGTACTGCAGCCGGCCTTCAGCCAACTGGACCATGGTCCGGCCTTTGGTTGCGCTTTTTACCAGCAGGCTCATTGTCCGGTCCTCTCATCTAGCAATGCGCGCAGGGTGTCATAGCCCTTCTTGGCATAGACGTAGCTCGGCGCCACCGCCGGGTCCTGCTCGGCCTCCACCACCAGCCAGCCCTGGTAATCGGCGGCCAGCAGCTCGTCCAGCAGCGCGGCGAAATCGATGTCGCCATCCCCCGGCACGGTGAAGGTGCCGTTGATGATGCAGTCGGGGAAACTCCACAGGTTGTTGCGCGCCAGCTGCACCACCGGCTTGCGCACATCCTTGAAGTGCACGTGGCAGATGCGCCCGATGTGCTTGCGCAGCACCTCCAGCGGTTCGCCGCCGCCCATGTAGCAGTGGCCCGAATCGAACAGCAGGCCGACTTCGCTGCCGGTCAGGCCCATCAACTTATCGATGTCCGCCGGCGATTCGACGTAGGCGCCCATATGGTGGTGGTACGCCAGGCGCACGCCCTGGGACAGGGTGAAACGCGCCAGCTCGGTGAGCTTGTCGGCGTATTCCTGCCAGGCCTGCTCGCTGTGAAAACGCGGACGCTCCACCAGGGCAATGCGCTGGCCCTGGATCGAGTCGGCGACCTCGCCGTAGACCAGCACCCTGGCGCCGTTCTGCGCCAGCAGCTGGACATGGCTGGCGATGGCGTCGATCTCCTCGGCCACCGAGCGCCGGGCCAGGCGGCTGGAATACCAGCCCGAAACCAGCGCCAGGTCATACGGGCGCAGCACATCGCCGACGCCCTTGGCATCCTTGGGGAACTTGCCGTTGAGCTCGAAACCTTCGTAGCCGATTGCCTTGCCCTCGCTCAGCGCCGTGCTCAAAGGCGTTTCGCCGCCGAGGGACGGCAGGTCGTCGTTGCTCCAGGAAATCGGGTTGATGCCAATTCGGATTGCGGGCATGGCTGCACCTTTTATTGTTTTCTAAAGCGTTCTGAAAAATTCCCGGCCTCGTACCCACTGCCGTAGCCCCTGTAGCCCTGTAGCCCTGTAGCCCTGTAGCCCTGTAGCCGCTGCCGAGCGTAGCGAGGCTGCGATCGAGCGCGCAGCGCTCGCAAAACCTGACAACGCGTAGTGTCAGGTACAACGCTTGCGGTGGCTGCGCCACCGATCGCAGCCTCGCTACGCTCGGCAGCGGCTACAGGTGTTGCGTCAAGGCTCTTGCGGTCAGGCTCTATGCTCAGGCGCGGGCGGCGCGCCAGGCGTCGATCAGCTCGACGAAGGTCGCCTGCACCCGGCGGATCAGGGTTTCGTCGTCGATCTCGCTGGCCAGCCAGGCCCGGCTCGGCTCGTGGAAAATCGTGCGGCCCACGGCGAACCCGCGGCAGGTGCGGCTATTGCCGGCCTGGCGGAAGCCCTCGGCCAGGGCCGCCGCCGGGGCGTTGAGACCCAGCAGCACCACGCCACGGCAATAGGGGTCGCGCTCCTCGATCAGCTCATCGAGCTGCTTCCACTGCTCGGCGCTTTGCGCCTCGATCTTCCACCAGGCCGGAAAGATGCCCAGGTTGTACAGGCGCTTGAGGGCGCGGTAGAGCACGTCCGGGTGGGTCGAGGGGTGGTCCTTGGGCGGAATGATTTCCAGCAGCAGCTCATGGCCGCTGACCTGGGACGCCTGGTACAGGCCCTTGATCTGCGCTTCCTGCTCCAGGCGCAGCAGCGGCTCGTCGTCCGGGTGGTACTGCACCAGGCACTTGATGATCTGCTCCTGGGGCCAGGCAATCAGGTTGCTGCCGATCGAACGCCCGTGTTCGAAGGCCAGCGGCCGCGAGCCCTGGACCTCCACCGGCCGCGCCACCCACCAGCCACGGCCGGTGGCGGCGTTCAGCGAGTCCTGGCCGAAACGCTGGTCGGCCAGCAGGCCGACATCGGCCTCGACGCCCTGCGCGCGCAAGTCGGCCTCGACCCGCTCCACGGCCTGGATAAACAGCTGCTTGAGCTGACTGATGGACTTGAGCTCGCGCCCGCCCTTCTGCGCCAGTTCCACCAACTGCCCACGATGATCGAAGGCAAAGATGAACAGCTGCTTCCAGGCCTTGCGCGGCACGCTGACCTGATGCAGGCGCTGCAGGGTGCTGTCCTGGTCCGGCCGGGTGATGGGTACCGGGCTGCTGAACAGGTAATCCAGCTCGGCGCGGGTCGGCATCGCCGGCGCGCAGGCATGGCGCGACACGACTAAACCGCCGCAGGCATTGGCCAGCTGGCAGCAGCGCTCGTCGCTGGCGTCCTCCAGCCAGCCGCTGAGGAAGCCGGACATAAAGGCATCGCCCGCCCCCAGCACGTTGAGCACTTCGACCCGCACCCCGGGGTAAATGGCGCCGTCTTCCAGGCGCGCCGGGATCGCCCCGTGGATCACCGTGCAGCCCTGGGGGCCGAGCTTGACCACCAGGGTCGCGGCGGTCAGCGAACGCACGGCGCGCAAGGCGCTGAGCAAGTCGTCGCTGCCACCGGCGATGAGGAATTCTTCTTCGGTGCCGACGATCAGGTCGAAGCGCGGCAGGATCTTCTGCACATGGGCGCTGACGTTCTGGTCGGCGACAAAGCGGGTCTCGCCATCAGCCTTGCCGGCCAGGCCCCAGAGCACCGGGCGGTAGTCGATGTCGAGCACGCGCTGGACGTTGTGCCGTTCGGCGTACTCCAGGGCCTGGAGGCTGGCCTGGTACACGCTGTCGGTGGAGAAATGGGTGCCGGTGATCAGCAAGGCTTTGCTGGAGGCGATAAAGGCTTCGCTGATGTCTTCGGCGCGCAGGGCCATGTCGGCGCAGTTCTCGCGGTAGAACACCAGGGGGAAGGTCTCGCGGTCCTTGAGACCGAGCAGGACCAGGGCGGTCAGGCGCTGCGGATCGACCTTGATCGCGCTGACATCGCAGCCTTCGCGGGCCAGGGACTCCACCAGAAAACGCCCCATGTGATCGTCGCCGACCCGGCTCAGCATCGCCGAGCGCAAGCCCAGGCGTGCGGTGCCGAAGGCGATGTTGGCGGACGAGCCGCCGAGGTATTTGGCGAAGCTTGAGACATCTTCCAGCCGGGCCCCGACCTGCTGCGCATAGAGGTCGACGCCCAGGCGTCCGAGGCAAATCAGATCCAATTGACGCCCATTGGCAAAACGAGTCTGGCCCATGCTGGCTCCTGTTATTTTTATCAGCCTGCGCGTGGCACCGAGGTAGGCGCCGAACGCTCGTGGTGGATGCAGACTAAAACGTTCACCGGCACCAATCAATATTTTTTCTATAAATTTTTTACGTGGAATATTTTTTCCAATAAACTTTTTCAAGGCCGGTCCAGGCAGCGTGCATCGTTTCAGCAGACGGCCTGTGGGCCCGCGCCTCAAGATTTTCCCTGCGCCGACCCTGTAGACTGCGCACAGCCCACCTATTGTCAGGGAATGGATCAACCCGCCCGTTCCCATCAAGTACAAGCCAGTAAGCACAGAAGGATTGCCTATGTCCCGCACCGATCAGCCGGCCACGACCGAGAGCCCGCAAGACAGCGACCTCGCCAGCCCCCCGATCAATGCCGAACGCCTGTTGCAGCTGATCACCCAGGAATACGAAAGCCTGCCGCGCCAGCTCAAGCGCATCGCCAGCTACATGAGCCAGCAGAGCGACCGGATCATGGTCGACCGCATCAGCGACATCGCCCGCGAATGCGAGGTGCACCCTTCGGCCATCGTGCGCTTCTCCCAGCGCTTCGGTTTCAGCGGCTTCAGCGAGATGCAGGCGCTGTTCCGCGAGGCCTACACCCACAAGACCACCCCGGTCCAGAACTACCAGCAGCGCATCCGCAGCATGATCGCCAACAAGTCGCAGAAGGCCAGCGGCGGCGACCTGGCGCGCGAGTGCATCAATGCCACCCTGTCGGGCATCGAGCGCCTGGGCCTGGAGCTGGATGACGCAGCCTTCGACAAGGCCGTGGACCTGGTGGTCAACGCCGACAACATCTACGTGGTCGGGGTGCGCCGCTCCTTCGCCGTGGCCGACTACCTGGTGTACAACCTGCAGCACACCAACAAGCGCATCCACCTGGTGTCGGGCCTGGGCGGCAGCTACCGCGAGCAGATGCGCAGCATCCGCCCCAACGACCTGGTGATCGCCATCAGCTTCACCCCGTATGCCAAGGAAACCCAGCACTGCCTGCGCATCGCCCAGCACCATCAGGCCAAGACCCTGATCATCACCGACAGCAACCTGTCGCCCCTGGCCAAGCGCGCCAACAGCGTACTGCTGGTCAACGAAGGCAGCTCCTTCGCCTTCCGCTCTTTGAGCGCGACCCTGTGCCTGTGCCAGGCGCTGTTCATCGCCGTGGCCTACCGCCTGGAACTGAAGGTCGACGAGATTCACGAGCAGGCGGGGTTCGAGGACTGAGCCTCACCCCGCCGAGTGCGTATGCGCCTGCAACGCCCCCGGCACGCCGGTGCGCAGCAGGCCGCCCTCCTCGACCCAGGCCAGGGTCTGCCGGTGGGCCCGTTGCAACAGTTGCTCGGTCTGGCTGAAGTCGAACACCGAAATGCCCAGCGGACACAACGGCGCGACCACATGGATCGCCGCCTGTGGCGAATAGAGCTCAATGTCCCGCACCAGCTGGCGCATGCTCATCAGGTTCAGGGTGTGCAAGGCCAGGGCGATCAAGCCGCTCGGCGGTCGCGGGCAGGCGCAACCGAATCCGGTCGGCACCACGATGACCCGGGTCGCGCCCAGCGACACCGCCGCGGCGATCGGGGTGTTACTGGCGACGCCGCCGTCGACCAGCAGCTTGTCGCCGATCTGCACCCACGGAAACACCAGCGGAATCGCGGCACTGGCCAGCAGGGCCTGCTCGACGCTACCACTGGATAACAGCTCCTCGGCCCCGGTGAGCAGGTTGGTGGTGACGATATGCAGGGGCAGTTCGGTGTCTTCGATGCGGGTGACCGGCAGCACCCGGCGCACCAGGCTCGCCAGCGCCGACGAGGGCAACAGGCAGCCGCGACGCTTGAGCACGGATGACAGCGCGTCAATCACGGAAAACGGAAACACGTCGGCCTTGCGCAAGCCACGCCAGAAATCGGCCAGTTCGGCGACGCCGCGGGCATTGGGCCTGGCGGCAAAGTAGGCGCCGTTGAGGGCGCCGACCGACGCCCCGACCACCAGGTCGAACACCACGTGTTTTTCGATCAGCGCCCGCAGCATCCCCACCTGGACAGCCCCGAGGCTGCCGCCACCGGCAAGGACAAGGGCGGTTTTGGTGGGATGCATAACGCTTCTCCTGCCAACACTCAGCCTTCCTACACAATAGCGCTGCCACACTCCGCTACGAGGCCGTCTGGCGGCTCCCGTGCCATCGCATGCTTTTCATCTGAAAGACCGGCACCGGCTACATCGCTCACCTACGCTGGGTAACGGATGCTCCACAGCACACTCGTGCTTGCGCTGCTCAATCAAGTGCTGGTCATGGGCATCAGGACACGTCCCTCGTAGTGCCAGGGAAGTTTGAGGTTAAAAGTTCAAACTCACGCAAGGAGCGCATCATGGTCGATAAAGCATACGCAATTCTTCTCCATTCCGAAGACGAGGATAATGGCTACCTCTACTTCCCCATTAAACGCGCCAATCTCGTGTATGGCGGCATGCCGCAGTTTTTCGGCGGAACCAAGAATGCGGGAGAGACCGATCACGACACTATCGCCCGAGAGATGAAAGAGGAAAGCGACGGTAAAATCACCTTGGGCAGCGGTGGGTTGACGTCAATCTACAAGTCCAGGGTTGGCAACAATAACTACAGCTTTTATGTAGCCGAGAACTACCAGGGCAAGAATTTCCTGGGCAGCCTGACCAACAGCGAGATGAGCAGTATCCAGCAGTTCTTCGTGCAAGTCGGGCTGCAGGACGATGTTGAGGACCTGCTGAAATCACTCAAGATTGTTCCGACTGCAGAGTTTACCGAGTCCGAAACCTATGAGGCCTTCAATCGGGCAATCGCCTGGAGTGAACAATAAACAAGCGGTTTGAAATGCACGGCGGTTTATTGAGCCGGCCAAACCGAAACAGTCGAACAGGCTCGCTACTGTTTCGGGCACTTGAACCCGCAGTGCAATATCAGGCTGCGGGTTTTCAACCGTTATCAACGGTATATAGACAGGAGTACTTGGCGGGACTTGTACAACTCCGACGCTTATAGCCCGCCTCATGTTTTCAGATTGCCCGCGAACGTTGCTCCGACAGCCACCCGAGAACGTTCACCCTCGTCTTATTGCACCTGGAATAGCCGTCATCGGTGATTGACAGCAATCACCAGCCCCCGATAGCCAACCCCGGACATTTGCCGCTAAATTAGCCGCTGCCCTCCCCCTGTCTCGTTGTTCCGCACAAGGAAATGCTCAATGAAACTGATCGGTATGCTCGATTCACCCTATGTTCGCCGTGTCGCCATTACCCTCAAGCGCCTGGATATCCCGTTCGAGCATGAGGCGTTGTCGGTGTTTCGCACCTTCGAGCAGTTCCAGCGCATCAACCCGGTGGTCAAGGCGCCGACCCTGATCTGCGACGACGGTACGGTGCTGATGGATTCGTGCCTGATCATCGACTACCTGGAAGCCCTGGCCGGCCGCAGCCTGTTGCCGGCGGCGCCCCAGGCGCGGGCCCACGACCTGCGGCTGATCGGCCTGGCGCTGGCGGCTTGCGAGAAGTCGGTGCAGATCTACTACGAGTACCAGCTGCGCCCCGCGGAAAAACAGCACGAACCGTGGCTGGAGCGGGTTCGCGGGCAGTTGGCGGCGGCCTATGGCGAGCTGGAGAGAGAATTGGAGAAACGTCCGCTGGCCACCGACGGCGGCATCGATCAGGCCGGTATCAGCCTGGCCGTGGCCTGGAGCTTTACCCAGCTGGTGGTGGCCGAGCACCTGGATGCCACGCGGTTCCCAAGGGTCAAGGCGTTTGCGGAGTATGCGCAAGGGTTGGAGTTGTTTGTCAGTACACCGATGGTTTGAGGCCACGGGACGACGCGGTGTTACCGCAGCACCGCGTCATCGTTCACGTTCATCGCGAGCAAGCTCGCTCCTACAGAAGGTCGCGTTGTTCATAAGATCGAGAACGACGCAGTCCTTGTAGGAGCGAGCTTGCTCGCGAAAAAACTTCAGGGCGACGCGCTACCTCAAGCCAGCGCCACCTGCAACGGCGCCACCGCCTGCAGACCGAAACGCTCGGCGAGGAACGGCGTGATATCCAGCGGCAACGCCTCCTCATTCACCAACCGATCCAGCAGCACCCCGGTGATCGCCGAGGTCAGGATGCCAGTGCGGAAATGCCCGCAGGCGTTGAGGTAGCCCTCCACCCCGCACATCGGCCCGAGGATCGGCAGCTCATCCGGCGAGCCCGGGCGCAAACCGGCCCAGCAGCGCTTGAGGTTGACCTGTTCGAGCTGCGGCACGCAGCGCACCGCGCCCTGCACCAGGCCCTGGATTTCCCGGTAGGTGGTGCTGATGTCGAAGCCTTTGTCCTCGGTGGTGCTGCCGATCAGGATCTCGCCGTTGTCCTTCTGCGCCATGTAGCAATCGCTGGTGGTCAGGCAACCGTTGAGCAGTTGCGGCATGCGCTCGGTGAGCAGGATCTGGCCCTTGACCGGCTTCACCGGAATGCTCGCGCCAGTGGCTTGCAGGCTCAGCTCGGCGGCCCAGGCGCCAGCGGCGTTGATCAGGGTGTCGCAATGGAAAACCCCCGCCTCCGCCGTCTGCACCCCGCTGATCCGGCTGCCCTGGTGCAGCACGCCGGTGACGTTGGTGTTGAAGTACATCTCCACGCCGTTCTGCCGCGCGCCTTCGGTGTAGGCGTCGGCCAGGCGGAACGGGTTGACCTGGTGGTCGCAGAGAAATTCCAAGGCCCCCTGGGCGTCATGGCTGACGTTCGGCTCCGCCTCGCGCAGCGCCGCCTGGTCGAGCCAGCGCACCTGATGGGCCAGGTGCGGAATGCAGGCCACGATGTGCTCGGCGTAGAGCCGGTCCTCGTCGTCGTAGATCACGAACTTCAGCCCGGTACGCTCGAACTTGAAGTCCATGCCATGGCGCTCGCGCAGCTCCTGGTGCAGCTGCGGGTACAGGCCGTTGGATTGCAGGGCGAAGTCGAAGAACGACTGCGGCAGGATATGCGGCGTGCTGGAGTCCACCAGCACCGCCGAACCCTGGGCCTGGCGCTTGTTACGGGCCGACATCATGCGAAAGAAGATCACCCCGCAGCCCAGCCCCACCGACTCGCCGATGGCCCACAGGCCGCCGGCCGAGGCGCGGGTGGCATTGCCCGGGCGCTTGGCGTCGATCAACGCCACCCGCAGGTTCTTGCGCTTGGACAACTGGTACGCGCAGGAAGCGCCGATCACACCGCCGCCGGCGATGACCACGTCGTAGAACTTACTCATGATTCAAAGCGTCCTTGCTCGGTTGAGGGAAAGCGGAAAAGGGAATCGGGTCCAGGGGGAAACGCGGGCGCAGCCAGCCCACATCCTGGCGCCCGGTGGCCTGGCGCAAACGGTCGCTGCAATAGCCCACGCACATGCGGCCCTGGCAGTCGCCCATGCTCACCCGGGTGCGCATCTTCAGGCTGGCCATGTCCTGCACGCCCTGCTCCAGGGCGCGGTCGATATCGCCTCGGGTGGCGTGTTCGCAGCGGCAGATCAGGGTGTCGGCGGCCGGCAGTTCGATCTGCCCGGTGCCGCGTTCGGTGTAGCGGTCCACCGCCGCGCGGAAACGCGTGATGGAAGCCAGTTTGTTCTGGTACTTCTGGCGCCGCTCCAGGGCCGCCTCGTTGCTCAGCACATCGCGCTGCATCAGGATCGACAGCGCGGCGATGCGCCCGGTGAGCATCGCTGCCTCGCCGCCGCGGATCCCGCCCATGTCGCCGGCCAGGTGAATGTGCGGCTCACTGCTTTGCTGCCAGACGTTGGCCGTGGCGCGCAGGTAGCCGTCGTGGCTGAAGCCGTGGTTGAGGCCCATCTGCTGGCTGAGCTGGGTACGCGGGATAAAACCGTAGCCCACCGCCAGGGTCTGCGCGGCGACCTGTTGCTGGCGGCTCAGGTCCGGTTCCCAGCGCGCCGAATACGGCGCCACGCTGACGCTTTCCAGCCCGTCCGCGCCCTGGGCCTCGACCACGCCCCAGCCGTAGTGCATGGGAATGCGGTGCAGCTTGAGGTAGGCGAGCATGCTCAGGCCGTCGAGGAACAGCTGCGGCTTGTTCAGCAGCGCCAGGCTTTCCTTGGCGATCCGGCCAAAGGTGCAGGCCTCGTAGACCGCCGCCACGTGCGCGCCACTGGCGTGCAGCTGGCAGGCCACCAGCGGCAGCAGCGGCCCGGTGCCGGCGATCACCACCGGCCCGCGCGGCTTGACCACGCCGCTCTTGATCTGCAACTGCAAGCCGCCCAGCAGCATCACCCCGGGCAAGGTCCAGCCGGGAAACGGCACGCTGCGCTCATGACAACCGGCGGCCAGCAGTAGCTGCGGATAGGCCACTTCCTGCAACTGCTCGTCGGCATCCAGCAGGATCAGGCTGCCCTTGCCTTCGGCCCCCACCACCCGGTGGTTGAGGCGCACGTCGATCATCTGTTCACAGTCGGAAAAGGCGCCGTGCAGTTTCGCCAGGGCTTCGCAATAACGCGGCCCCAGGTAGTCCAGCTGCACGCCGTCGCGCAGCGGCCCGCGGTAGACCACACCGCCCAGGCGCGAGGCCTCGTCGATCAGGGTACTGCGCACCCCGTGCTCGGCCAGTTCGATGGCCGCGGCCATACCCGCCGGGCCGCCGCCGACGATCAGTGGATTCAGGCTCATAGCACCTCCTCCGCCTCGACGATGCGGTTGACCTCGGTCTGCACCTGCATGCCCGGCCGCACCTGGGTCTGGCAGGCCCGGCGCTTGTGCCGGCCGTCGATCTGCACCAGGCAGCAATGGCATACGCCCATGCCGCAATAGGCGCCGGCCAGCTGGCCGTGGTCGTTGCGCGCCACCTGACGCAGCCCGAGGGACTGGATGACGCTGAGTACGGTTTCACCAATCGCCGCCGTCACCGGCTGGCCATTGAGGCTGATGGTCATATCCGCCTGTTGCAGCGGCTGGATATCGAAAGTTCGTTCGGTATGGCGCATCAGTAAATTCGTCCTTGAACGGAGTGAAGAGGAATGCCAGCGTCCTGCTGTGCATCGCCCTGGACCGGATCATCGACCCGGTCCAGGGTTGCGCGGCGCCAGCTCCTCGGGGCTAACACCGGGCCAATCTAGTAGGTTTGTCGAACAAGAACATTGATCTGGGCCAAGCAAAGCACAAGGCTCTGGAATAAGCCTTGCGCCGCCCTGCCCTAGCTGGAGAACACGTAGCGGCCCTTGACCTTGCGCGGCCCGATAAAGGCGAAATCCGGAAAGATCAGGCTGCGCACATACATGGCGAAAAACACCACGCCCAAGGTAATGGCCGCGCCGATCAAAGTGCCCAGCGGGTCCTCGGCATAACCTTCGAACAAGCGCGGGAATTGCGACAGGGTCAGAAGGGCATAGACGGTGTAGGCGTTGGCCGAAGGTTTATGGAAGCCCCAGGCGAACAGCAGCGGCACCACCCCGCCCAAGAGCCCGAACACCCAGGCGGCCTTCGGGCCTATGACCGAACCGAGGAAGAACCCGGCCACCGCGCCGACCACCGCCTGCAACAGCATCACCGCCAGCAGGATCTGGATCTTGCGCCGGTGCCGGGCATAGAGCTTGGGGTCGGAATAGCCGGCGATCCAGAACGCCAGCAGCCGCTCCTTGATACCGCTGCCGGCAAACGCGGCAAAGGTTTCGCCCCTGGAGCGCCCGGCCTCGAGGCTGGCGATGACCTGGCGCTTGGCTTGCTGTTTGTCCATCCGTGTTGCCCCCGATAGTGGCCCCCGGCGGC
Organism: Pseudomonas sp. SBT1-2; assembly: GCF_028640875.1. NCBI lineage: Bacteria > Pseudomonadati > Pseudomonadota > Gammaproteobacteria > Pseudomonadales > Pseudomonadaceae > Pseudomonas > Pseudomonas sp. SBT1-2. The sequence goes on from NZ_JAQZAA010000077.1 coordinate 29,851, forward strand.
GCCGTGCCGGCAACGCTAGTAGAGGCGCCCGGGCCTGTCCAATCGGCGTCTACGGCGTTATTTACGCTTGTAGCTCTTGTTGCCGCTCGGGGTCAGGCAATAGACCCCGTCCCGTGGCCCGGTGCAGAAACTGCCACCGCCACAGGGGCAGCCGTCGCTGCTGCGCAACAGGCTTTGTGGGCGCGCCGCCTGCCCCGAGTCGCCGTAGCGCGCGGCGCAGTTTTGCCTGGAACCGCTGATGGAGCCGTCGTTGCATAAAAACAACTCGCCGTCGCAACCGGCGATCCCGCCCTTCTTGCCCGAGCAGGGTTGATTGGCGGCGAACGCCGGGGCCGCCGCCAGCAGCAACAAGCCGACGCCCAGGGCTTTGAAGTCGAGGTAATGAGGTAGGTACATTGCGCAGCATCCATGCCAGCCGGTAATAGCTGGATGATATCAACGATTGCCGCACCCGGCCCGCCTGCTACCCTGCGTTCGCCAGGGCACTGGCGCGAAGATGAAAGATTTTTTAGAAAGCCCGCGGCGATTTCTTGGCAAAATGCAGGCCTGCGTCATGAAATCCCCAATCAGGTAAGCCCTTATGACCCGCATTCTGACCATCGAAGACGATGCCGTAACCGCCCGCGAAATCGTGGCGGAACTGAGCAGCCACGGGCTGGACGTGGATTGGGTCGACAACGGTCGCGAAGGCCTGGTGCGCGCCGTCAGCGGCGACTACGACCTGATCACCCTCGACCGCATGCTACCCGAGCTGGACGGCCTGGCGATCGTCACCACCCTGCGCACCATCGGCGTGTCGACGCCGATCCTGATGATCAGCGCCCTGTCCGATGTCGACGAGCGCGTGCGCGGTCTGCGCGCCGGTGGCGACGACTACCTGACCAAACCCTTCGCCTCCGACGAAATGGCGGCCCGGGTCGAGGTGCTGCTGCGGCGCAAGAGCACGGTGCAGGAATTCGAAACCAGCCTGCGGGTGGCCGACCTGGAGCTGAACCTGATCAGCCGCGAAGCGACCCGCGCCGACCAGCTGCTGAGCCTGTTGCCCACCGAATACAAGCTGCTGGAATTTTTGATGCGCAACACCGGCCAGATCCTCTCGCGGATGATGATTTTCGAGGAAGTCTGGGGTTATCACTTCGACCCGGGCACCAACCTGATCGACGTGCATATCGGCCGTCTGCGTAAAAAAATCGATCCGCCTGGCATGACCCCGCTGATCCGCACCGTGCGAGGCTCGGGTTATGTCATTGCTGAACCCCTCTAAGGGCTGGCGCTCCTCCAGCAGCCGCCTGCTGGCGCTCTACAGTTCACTGTTCGTGGCCTGGAGCTGCATCCTCATGGGCGTCATGTACTACGAGGTGTCCGGCTACCTGGAAAGCCTCGCCAAGCACTCGCTGATGCAGCGCCAGCACCTGTTCGCGCGCTTCCAGGGCGAGCAGCTGGAAGAAGCCCTGACCACCAGCATGACCTTCGACATGCGCGCCATCGACGCCTACGGCCTGTTCGACGAGCGGCGTCACTACCTCAGCGGGCCGATCCGCGAGATCCCCGACGACCTGCCGCTGGACGGGCAGATCCACGAGCTCAAGAGCTGCATCGACTCCGACGACCCCAGCCTGCCCCGCGACAGTTGCGACGCAGTGGCCACCTACACCCGCGACGGCCGCTGGCTGATCCTGGTGCGCGACAACGGCTCGCTGTTCGCGGTGACGCGGATCATCCTCCACGCGCTGCTGTGGGGCGTGTCGCTGACCATCATCCCCGGCGCCGCCGGCTGGCACCTGCTCCGGCGCCGGCCGCTGCGGAGGATCCGCGGCATCCAGGCCAGCGCCGAGGCGATCGTCGCCGGCGACATGACCCACCGCCTGCCGCTGTCCAACCGCCGCGACGAGCTGGACATGCTGGCGGCCATCGTCAACGCCATGCTTGACCGCATCGAACGGCTGATGAACGAGGTCAAGGGCGTGTGCGACAACATCGCCCACGACCTGCGCACCCCGCTGACCCGCCTGCGCGCCCAGCTGTATCGCATGCAACAACAGGCGGTCGAGGGCACGCCGGAAGCCTTGCAGCTGGACCAGGTGCTGGCCGAGGCCGACCGGCTGATGGCGCGTTTTCGCGGCTTGCTGCGGATTTCCGAAATCGAGGATCACCAGCGCCGCTCGGGGTTTGTCGAGCTCGACCCGCTGCCGTTGCTGCGCGAGCTGTATGACTTTTACCTGCCGCTGGCCGAGGAAGGCCAGCTGACCCTGACCCTGGATGTGCCGGACAGGCTGCCAAGCCTGACCGGCGACCGCGCCCTGCTGTTCGAGGCCCTGGCCAATCTGTTGAGCAACTCGATCAAGTTCACCCCGCCGGGTGGCGAGGTGATTCTGCGCGGGGTGGAGGATGGCGGCTGCACGCGCCTGGAAGTCCTCGACTCCGGCCCCGGCATCCCCGAGGCCGAGCGCAAGGCGGTGTTCCAGCGCTTCTACCGGGTCGACGACAGCAACTCCCACGGCGGCTTTGGTTTGGGCCTGTCCATCGTCGCCGCCATCGTCAGCCTGCACGGCTTCAAGCTCGACGTCGGCAGCAGCGACAGCGGCGGCGCCCGCCTGAGCCTCGATTGCCGGCCGAGTTTGATCGCCAAGGACTGAACTGCTGCTACAGAGGAACACGTTCTTTTTCTGTAGGAGCGAGGCTTGCCCGCGAAAAATCCTCATGACAACGCGGTGTTTCAGACAACCCGCGTTATCGTTCACCACCATCGCGGGCAAGCCTCGCTCCTACAGAGGCGGCTCCCCGGTCAGGACAGGTGCACCAGGCTGATGGAATTGCTGCGCAACTCGTACAGCAGTTCCTCGATCATCGCCAGCACGTCCGCCTCTGTCGCGAGCGTGCGCGGGTCGATGCCGGTGACCACCAGGTCGACCCGTCCGCTTTCAGGCTCGAAGACCCGCAGGGTCAGTGTGGAGTCGGAGCCGGTGCTGAAGGCACAGGCCAGGGGCGCGAAGCCCTGTTCGATGTAGCGGCGCAACTGCGCCTGGGAAATCACCCAGGCCTCCCTCAGTGGCGACGCCACAACAGGCCGGCCAGCAGGCCGATCCCGGCGAGGATGGCGACGCTGGCCAAGGGTTTGTTGCGGACAAAAGTGGAGACGCTATCCAGCGCATCGCCATAGGTTTCCTGCAACTGCCCGGCGGCCTGGCGGGCGGCGCCTTCCAGGCGCATCTGCTGGTCGTCCAGCAGCTCGCCTACTGCACCCTGGGCCTTGCCGGCCGCCGTGCCCATCGCACCTTTGATCTGTTCGCTACGCATCGTGCATTCCTTCAGCTGATGATGTTCGGTGCACGGCCCGTGTCCGCCACGGCACCGCACATCACCCAGCCTAAGAAACCCCGTGAAGCCGCAGAAGCGTCATTTGTACTGGTGACGCTGGTGCATTTGCACCGGTCAGCGCTGCGTCTTGCCGCGACGGTCGCCGCTGAACAGCCCGCGCTCGCGAGCCCAGACAATGGCCTCGGCGCGGCTGTGCACTGCCAGCTTGGAATACACCGTGGCCACGTGATTGCGCACCGTGCTGGGCGCCAGTTGCAGGCGCGCGGCGATCTCCTTGTCGGCCAGGCCCTCGCAGATCAGCCCCAGCACATCGCGCTCGCGGGCGGTCAGGTCGGTAAAGGACGCGCTGGGCTGCTCGGCCTGGTTGGCGCTGCGGACATTGGCCAGCTTTTCGATCAGGGTCTGGCTGAACCACGAGGCATCGCGCATCACCTCCTCGATCGCCGACACCAGCTCCAGCTCGGAGCGCTTGCGCTCGGTAATGTCCATCAGCACCAGCAGGTAGCTGGGCTTGTCCTGGATGTTCACGGTGTCGGCCGAGACCACGCAGTCGAGCAGTTCGCCGCCCTTCTTCAGCACCCTGAGGTCGAGGTTGCGCACATCGGCGCTTTTCTCCAGGGCGCCGAACAGGCTGGCGCAGGCCTGCGGGCTGGCGATAAAACCGACTTCTTCCACGGTCTTGCCCAGCAGCTCTTCGGCGGCATAACCGGTGCTGTCGAGAAAGGCCTCGTTGACGTCGACTATCTGCTGGCTGTCGGCGCCGCACACCAGGGTCGGCACCGGCGTCAGGCGGAACGCCTTGGCAAAACGCTCCTCGCTCTGGCGCAGGGCAACCTCCGCCTTGCGCCGCGGCTCCAGGTCCATGAAGGAAAACAGCATGCAGTCTTCTTCGTTGATATCCAGCGGCTGGCCGGCGACGATCACCAGCTTGCTGCCGCCTTCGGGCAGGCGCAGCTCGGCCTGCATCTGCGGGATGGTCGCGCCCTGGTTCAGGCGCTCGATGGCCAGGTCCTTGCGCTCGGCGCCCTCCAGCACATCCACCTCGTACACCGAGCGGCCGATCACCTGGTCGCGGGCATAGCCGGTCATTTCCAGAAAGCCCTGGTTGACCTTGATGTAGCGCAGGTCGCTGAGGCGGCAGATCACCGCCGGCGCCGGGTTGGAATTGAAGGTCTTCTCGAAACGCTGTTCGGCGCTGGCCCACTCGGTGGCATCGCTGAGGATCAGCACCAGGGACTCCACCTCGCCGGCGCGGTCGGTGAGGATCATGCTGCGCACCCGATGCACCCAGGTGCGCGCCTCCTCGCCCTCGCCGCTGCGCACCTCCACCACCACATCGCTGAAGGTCTCCCCGGCGGCGACCCGGTTGATCGGGTAACTCTCCAGGGCCAGGGGGTGATTGTTGCGATAACGCAGGGCGAAACGCTCGGCGTACTGGCGATCGTCGGCGCCCAGCTCACTGATGTCTTCGACCCCGTGCATGGCCAGCGCCGCCTCGTTGGCCCAGACGATGCGCCGGTCCGCCTCGAGCAGGATGACCCCGTCGGACAGTCCGGAAATGATCTGCTGCAACTGGCGGCGATTGGTTTCGGTGGCGAGTAGATCCTGGCTCATGTCAGCTCCTGAAAGGCCCGGCGCTACGGGCAAGGCGGCGGATAAAGGGGGCAGAAACTACGACCACGGCGCATCGCCATCGTGCCCTGGAACCCATGCGCCAATGACAGCGGAGTACTGGAGCCTCACCTGCGCAAAGGCTAAGCTGCCGCACCCGGCCCGATCCGCCAATGCCATCAAGGAGCGAAGCATGATCACCATCCGTGAAGCTGACAGCCGCGATATCGATGCCCTCCAAGCCATCGGATGCGCCACCTACCGCGAGCATTTCTCCTCGATCTGGAGTGCTGAAGGCATACAGCGGTTTCTCGACCAGGACTTCTCCCTCCGCAGCCTGCAAGACTCTCTTGCCGCCAAGAGCGAGCATCTGTGGCTGCTGGCCCTGGACGAGCAACAGCAGCCCATAGGTTTCGCCAAACTCAACTGGGCACGGCCCACCCCGGGCAGCGGCATTCCCGGTGCCGAGTTGCAGAAGATCTATCTGCTCAAATCCCAGGCCGGCAAGGGGCACGGTCGCCGCTTGCTTGAGCATGTGCTGCAGCGCGCCACCGATGCCGGTGAACCCTGCCTGTGGCTGGACGTGCTCAAGAGCAACATTGGCGCCCAGCGCTTTTATGCCAGCGCCGGCCTGCGCCAGATAGGCGAGGTCCCCTTCAACACCGACCTGGAGCAAATAGGGATGTGGGTGATGGCCTGCGACCTGCCCGGTCGCGGCGACCGATAGCCGCCCCGCTCGCCCCTGTAGCCGCTGGCGCAGCCTGCGATAGACCCGAAGGGTCTCCGGCGCCGGCAAGATCGCCGCGAGCGTTCCGCTCGATCGCAGCCTGCGGCAGCGGCTACACGCGCATTGAGCAAGGCCGGAATATCGAGGGTGTCCCCGTTCCCTGTAGCCGCTGCCGAGCCCCGCGAGGCTGCGATAGACCCGAAGGGTCTCCGGCGTCGGCAAGATCGCCACGAGCGTGCCGCTCGATCGCAGCCTGCGGCAGCGGCTACACACGCATTGAGCGGGGCCGGGATATCAAGGGGTGAACAGGTTCAGGAAATGCCCAGGGCCTTCAGGCGTCGGTACAGGGTGCGTTCGCTCAGGCCCAGGGCCTTGGCCAGTTCACTGCGTGAGCCTTCGAACACTTCCAGGGCGTGGGCCAGTTGCTCCAGGTCCTTGCCCGCGCGGCGCCGGCTCGGCTGGGTGGTGGTGGCGCTGCCGGCACGCAATTCCTCAGGCAAGTCCTCGACCCGAATCACCCCGTCGTCGCTGAACAAGCGCGCCCGTTCGAGGATATTGCGCAGCTCGCGGATATTACCCGGGTAGGCATACAGGCCCAGGCGCTCCAGGGCCTGCGGCGCGACCCGCGGCACCGCGCCCGGCGCCAGGCGTTGCAGCAGGCTGTCGATCAGCAGCGGCAGGTCGTCGCTGCGCTCGCGCAGGGCCGGCAGGCGGATCGGGAAGGCGCTGATGCGGTAGTACAGGTCCTGGCGGAAGGTGCCGGCGGCGACCATTTCCTTGAGCGGCTTGTGGGTCGCCGAGACCAGGCGGAAGTCCGAATGCACAGTGCGCAGGCTGCCCACCGGACGAAAGCTGCCGGACTCGATCAGCCGCAGCAGCTTGACCTGCATCGCCAGCGGCACTTCACCGATCTCGTCGAGAAACAGGGTGCCGCCATGGGCTGCTTCGGCCAGGCCGATCTTGCGTTGCAGGGCGCCGGTGAAGGCGCCCTTCTCATAGCCGAACAGTTCGCTCTCCAGCAGGGTCTCGGTCAGGCCGGTGCAATCGACCACCACCAGCGGCCCACCGGCGCGCGGACTGCCATCGTGCAGGGCGCGGGCGAACAGCTCCTTGCCGGTACCGGACTCCCCTTGCAGCAGCACCGGGATCTGCGACGGCGCCGCCCGCTGCAGGGCGCTCAAGGCCTCGTTGAAGGCCGGCGAACGGCCCACCAAACCCTTCTGCTGCGGCTGTACCGAGGCCACCGCCACCGAACTCAAGCGCTCGACATAGGCCACCACCTGCCCCGTGTCACCGAGGATCGGCCGCAGCTCGACGTCCACATGCTCCGGCCCGCGCGGAGTGTGATGGATATGCAGCAGGCGCTCCGGCAGGCGGGTCTCGAAGGCCTTGCGCATCGGACAATGTTCGCCGGCCTGGTCGCACGGCACCGCGAACTGGTGGGACACCCGGTAGCACTTGGCGCCGACATGGGGTTTGCCCTCGACGCCGAACTGGCGCTGGTAGGCGGTGTTGGCCGCGAGGATGTTGTAGTCGGTGTCTAACAGGATCGTCGGCTGCGCGTCATGTTCCAGATAGGACATCAGGGCTAACATTTCAGCACTGGCAAGGGCATGGGTGGACTGGGGCATGGCAACTCCTGGGCGTTGCGCGGCAGCTTAAACCATGAACCCGGCTTCTGCCATTTTCTGCCAGAAACTGCCAATCGACTGCCACCTACAATTGACAGTGACAGCCGGAACGCCCACCCCAGGCCTTTGAATTCAATGAATGGGCGGTAAAAGCAGCGCGCGCCGGTTGGCACGCTTATTGACAGTCCAAGGGATGACTGCCCGCCTTGGCCGGCGTCACCCTATTGTTCGGAGAGCCCAATGATCATCGGCGCATCGCTGTGCGTAGAAGCCTTTTTCGACCACCAGACATGGACCATCAGCTACCTGGTGATGGACCTCGACACCCGGCGCTGCGCGCTGATCGACAGCGTGCTGGACTACGACCCCAAGTCCGGCCGCACCCGCACCGAGTCCGCCGACAAACTGATTGCCCGGGTGCGCGAACTCGATGCCCAGGTCGACTGGATCCTCGAGACCCACGTGCACGCCGATCACCTGTCCGCCGCGGCCTACCTCAAGGCACAGCTCGGCGCCCGGGTGGCGATCGGCAACCAGATCACCGTGGTGCAACAGGTGTTCGGCAAGTTGTTCAACGAAGGCCAGGGTTTTGCCCGTGACGGCAGCCAATTCGACGTGCTGCTCGAAGACGACAGCCGCTTTGCCATCGGCAACCTCCAGGCCCGCGCCCTGCACACCCCCGGCCATACCCCGGCGTGCATGACCTACCTGGTACAGGTCGGAGAAGAGACCGTGGCCTTTGTCGGCGACACCCTGTTCATGCCCGACTACGGCACCGCCCGCTGCGACTTCCCCGGCGCCGACGCGCGCACCCTGTACCGTTCCATCGGCAAGATCCTCGCCCTGCCACCGCAGACCCGGCTGTTCATGTGCCACGACTACCTGCCCAACGGCCGCGAGCTGCAATACATGACCACGGTCGCCGAACAGCGCGCCAACAATATCCATATCCATGAAGGGATCGATGAAGACACCTTCGTGCGCATGCGCGAAGCCCGCGACGCCACCCTGGAAATGCCGGTGCTGATCCTGCCTTCGGTGCAGGTCAACATGCGCAGCGGCCAGTTCCCCGAGCCCGACGACAACGGCGTGAGCTACCTGAAGATCCCGCTGAACGCCCTTTAAAACCTATAACGCCACTCCACCAGGAGACGCTGCCATGCGCCCGATTTCCCCCATCCAACGAGCCGTCAACGGCAGCCACCAGGTGCTGATCGTCGGCGGCGGCGCGGCTGGCATTGCCACCGCGTCCAGCCTGATCAGCCGCGAACCGCACCTGGACGTCGCCATTATCGACCCGGCCGACACCCACTATTACCAGCCCGGCTGGACCCTGGTCGGCGCCGGGGTGTTCCGCGCCGAAGACACCGCGCGCAGCATGGCCTCGCTGATCCCCAAAGGCGTGACCTGGATTCAGGCCGCAGTGAGCAGCTTCGAGCCGGAGCACAACGCCCTGCTGCTCAACGACGGTCGCGTACTGGGCTATGACCAGTTGGTGGTCTGCCCAGGCCTCAAGCTCGACTGGAACGCCATCGACGGCCTGAGCGAAACCCTGGGCAAAAACGGCGTGACCTCCAACTACCGCTACGACCTCGCGCCCTACACCTGGCAACTGGCGCAGAACCTCAAGCAGGGCCAGGCGCTGTTCAGCCAGCCGCCGATGCCGATCAAATGCGCCGGCGCGCCACAGAAAGCCATGTACCTGTCCTGCGATCACTGGCTGCGCAGCGGCCGGTTGGGGCAGATCAACACACGCTTTTTGAATGCCGGCGGCGTGCTGTTCGGCGTGCCGGACTACGTACCGGCGCTGATGGAGTACGTGAAGAAGTACAACATCGCCCTGGATTTCGGCCACAACCTGGTGGCGGTGGACGGCCCCGGCAAACGGGCGACCTTCGTGCGCAACAACGCCGATGGCCAGCAGGAACGCATCGAGCTGCCCTTCGACATGCTGCACGTGGTGCCGCCGCAGACCGCCCCGGACTTTATCCGTAACAGCCCGCTGGCGGATGCCGCCGGCTGGATCGACGTCGACCCGCACAGCCTGCAACACAAGCGCTACAGCAACATCCATGGCCTCGGCGACGGGACCAATACCAGCAACGCGAAAACCGCCGCGGCGGCGCGCAAGCAGGCGCCGGTGGTGGCCACCAACGTGCTGGTGAACCTCAAGCGCCTGCCGACCCGGGCGCAGTACGACGGTTACGGCTCCTGCCCGCTGACCGTGGAGCGCGGCAAGATCGTCCTCGCCGAATTCACCTACGGCGGCAAGGTCGCGCCGAGCTTTCCGGCCTGGCTGCTGGACGGGCGTCAGCCGACCCGCCGCGCCTGGTGGTTGAAGGAGCGCATCCTGCCGCCGCTGTACTGGCGCGGCATGCTCAAGGGCCATGAGTGGCTGGCGCGGCCCAGCCTGGTGACGGACCTGCCGGAATCATGAGTGAGTACAGCTTGTTGGGCGCCGGGCTCGGCGCGCTGATCGGGGCGATCCTGGCATTGACCGGGGCCGGCGGTGGGATTCTCGCGGTGCCACTGCTGGTGTTCGGCCTCGGCCTGAGCATGGTCGAGGCCGCGCCCATCGGCCTGCTCGCGGTGGGCCTGGCGGCCGCCGTGGGCGCGGTGCTGGGGCTACGCGAAGGCATCGTGCGTTACCGCGCCGCCGGCTTCGTCGCCACCATCGGCATCCTTATGGCGCCGGTCGGCCTGTGGCTGGCCCACCGCCTGCCGAACCTGCCCCTGGCCCTGCTGTTTTCCGCGGTGCTGCTGTACGCCTGCGGGCGCATCCTGCTTAAGGCCACCCGCGAACTGCGCCACGGCCAACCGGCACCCCGCGCCGAGTTCCGCCCCTGCGTGCTCAACCCGCTGCAAGGCCGGCTACGCTGGACCCTGCCCTGCGCCCGCGCCCTGACCTTCACCGGCATGCTCTCGGGGCTGCTCTCCGGGCTGCTCGGGGTCGGCGGCGGCTTCGTGATCATCCCGGCCCTGACCCGCTACACCAACCTGGACAGCAAAAGCATCGTCGCCACCTCCCTGGCGGTGATCGCCCTGGTGTCCACCGGCAGCGTGATCACCGCCAGCCTCAGCGGCGTGATGCACTGGGCGGTGGGCGCGCCCTTCGCCGGCGGCGCGGTGCTCGGGCTGATTGCCGGCCGTCAGGTCGCCCGTTACCTAGCGGGGCCGCGGCTGCAGCAGTTGTTTGCCTTGGTGGGGATGCTGGCGGCGGTGATGCTCAGCCTCGGAGCACTCGGCGCCTGGCGTTGAACCCGCAATCGCGAGCAAACGCTCTTCTGTAGGAGCGAAGCTTGCTCGCGATAGCGCCCGCCCAGACGGCAAAAATATCTCGGCAATCAATCGCTCCTACAACCAAATCAGCACCTGCCCAGCCTCTTGCAGATTCCTCCTAAATCCATCGCCCGCCATTCCCGGTACGGTTTCCAGCGCCCCTTTTGCCTGAACCAGGACCACCCATGGCCAGCAACGGACCCGGGCCAATGCCCAACCTTCTACGGCCCGCCAACCCCAACCAGCGCCCCGCTGAACGCGCCGCCGAGACCGAACAGCCCAGCTACGGCGAACAGCTCTGGGCCCAGTACGAGAAATACGCCAAGGAGCCCTCACCACCGCCCGACAAGGTCCAGGTGGCGCTGCGCATTGGTGTGTTTTTCGATGGCACGGGCAACAACGCCAGCAACTCGGCCATGGGCCAGATTTGCGGGGCGCAGCATGCCATTGAAGCCAGGGATATCGATGGCAGTTGCAAGCCGTATATGAGGGATCCGGAGAGTAGTTATGGGAATGATGTGAGTAATGTTAAGCGGTTGAGTGATTTGTACTTTTCCAACCAGAGAGCCGAAGGAGACGGCCTGCAAAAGCGGGCTTTCCGCTCAATCTATGTCGAGGGTATTGGCACTCAGACTGGAGAGAAGGACAGCTTGATCGTCTCTGGTACAGGGCGTGGAAATACAGGCGTGACTGGACGGGTACGACAATCGTTTGAACACATAAAAGTGATCATTCAGAACTTCCAGCAAGAAAACCCTGACTGTGAAATTGCTTCGCTAATCTTTGACACCTTCGGTTTTAGCCGTGGCGCCGCGGCGGCCCGACATTTCGCCAATGAAGTCGTACGCTGGCTCGGGCCACTCGAGTTGATTTTGTACGACCACTCCAATGCTTTCAGCCCCCGCTTTAACCGACAGTACGGCCACGATGTTGATATAGGTTTTATCGGCTTGTTCGACACCGTGCCGTCGGTTGCTGGGCTGAGCAATCTGGGTAACGTGCGCAGCGCCATTGCCCCTGGTATCAAGCTGCACCTCGACCGTCACTACTTTCGCTCGGTGATTCAATTGGTTGCCCGCGACGAGTACCGCGCCAACTTTGCCCTGAGCCGGGTCAAACCCGACCACGTAGAGATCACCCTACCCGGCGCGCACTCGGATATCGGCGGCGGTTATCTGGATGAGGTGCAGGAGTGTGTACTGGTCAGTCCGATGCAGGCGCTGGAGGTGCCATTCAATACTGATGTGACCCAAACCTCGATTTACCGAGACGCGGTACAGGCAAAATCGCGCTGGCTGGCCAAGGGCTGGCCCACACAATGGCTGGAGATCGTCACACCGGAGCCTATGGTTCTGCCGCAAGATCCGCAGGACCGTCTCGGCTTACGACAAAAACGAGTGTATGTGGGCGTGCAGCTCAAGCGCCCTATGAGCAACAGGCTATCGAGGGTGTATCTGCGTGTGATGTATGAGTTGGCCAAGGAGAACGGCGTACGCTTCAACACCATCGACGAACAAGACCCGGACTACGCCATACCGCAAGAGCTGCAAGCCCTTTGTGACAGATTTGTCGCCGGTGACTACAGTACGACTCCAGCTGAGGAGACCATGCTCAAGCTGCGTTATATCCATCTCTCGGCCCACTGGAACCACCCGCTTGGCAAACAGGATGGCGGCAGCCTTAAAGTCGTCTACATCAACGCCCCCACGGCGGATGCCGTGCGAGTGCAACACCCTCACGTACCTGACTGGACGCTTTGGTAATGAGAGTATTCATCGCCCTACTGGGCGCACTGCTATTGACTGGCTGTCAGGCCAGTGACCCGCTATCCGGAAAGAATGATCCTCACTTGCCTTGGTGGAGCCTCAACTTCACTGAGCCGTATTACATGAAGGTATGGGTTGAAGACACAGCGGTAGAGGATATCAACGGCATACTGTTTCGCCGGACTGGCGGTGGTTCTGCTGCTGGTGGCAACCCAGGCTATGACAAGGAATGGGCCAGAGGTTGGGATGGCGTCGGAGATACCGGCAAGCCGGTGGTAGGGGCTGATCTTCCCAAGCACATCTTTGTCCGCTGGCAGTCTGTGGTAGAGCCACAGACTTATCGGGCCTGGGTGGATATCCCGGAAGAAGCCCTACAGATTATGCGCAAGGCGACCGCCCGACGTTGTGCCTTGTACCCCAAACGTGGCTCTTCTTATCTGGCATCCCTTTATTTGGGCCTTGCCCCCGGAGGAATCATTCAGGTTTGGGTAAGAGACGAATGCTACCGCCCGATCAAAGTCGCCCGCACCCAAGCTGAAGTCGAGCCGCTAGGCCCCCACCTGGGCAAATCCAACGGACACTATTACCCCCTGCCCGAAAACTCCAAACGCTACATAGAGCAATACGGTATTCCCTATGGCAGTTGGTAGGCAGATCCCTTCTGATATCGAAGCGCGTTGCTAAATGACTACGTCCCCTCACGTACCTGACTGGACGCTTTGGTAATGAGAGTATTCATCGCCCTGCTAGGCGCACTGCTGTTGACTGGCTGTCTGGCTAGCGACCCGCTATCTGGGAAAAACGACCCCAAGGCACCTTGGTGGCAGCTTGGCTTCAGCGAGCCGTTCTATATGAAAGTTTGGGTTGAAGACAGCGCTGTTGAAGATATCAACGGCAAGCTATTCCTTCGCACTGGCGGCGGCTCCGCTGCGGGTGGTGATATGGGTTACGACAAAGAGTGGGCCAGAGGATGGGGCGGGAAGGGAGTTGGAGGTAGCGGTAAATCAGTGGTTGGCGCTGACCTGCCCAAGCGCATTTTCGTACGCTGGCAATCGGTCGTAGAGCCACAGGCCTATCGGGCATGGGTGGATATTCCAGAAGAGGCCCGGAAAATCATGACCACCTCGACTAACCGACGCTGCCCGGAAACTCCGCATCAGACTGCTCGCTATATGGCATCGGTCTATTTAGGCCTGGCCCCCGGTGGCATCGTACAAGTCTGGGTCAGAGATGAATGCCGCAACACAGTCAAAGTCGCCCGTGCGCAAGCTGAGATTGAACCGCTGGGGCCGCACCTGGGTAAATCAAACGGGCACTACTACCCGCTACCCGAGAATTCCAAGCGCTACATAGAGAAGTACGGCATTCCCTATGGCAGTTGGTAGACAGAACCCTTCTGATATCGAAGCACGCTGCTCAACAATCACGTTCCCTCACGTACCTGACTGGACGCTTTGGTAATGAGAGTATTCATCGCCCTGCTGAGCACACTGCTACTAAGTGGCTGCCTGACCACCGATCCGCTATCCGGAAAAAACGACCCCAAAAATCCCTGGTGGGAGCTTGGCTTTACCGAACCCTACTACATGAAAGTCTGGGTCGAAGACAGCGCAGTAGAAGATATCAACGGAATGCTGTTTCGACGCACCGGTGGTGGAACTGCATCAGGCGGCAACCTCGGTTACCAAAAGGAATGGGCCAGAGGCTGGAGCGAAGTTGGTGGTGATGGCAAATCGGTGATCGGTGCCGACCTGCCCAAACGCATTTTCGTTCGCTGGCAATCGGTGGTTGAACCGCAAACCTATCGGGTATGGATCGATATCCCGGAAGAGGCCCGACAGATCATGCGCAAGACCACGGCCCGTCGGTGCCCGGAAACGCCACAGCAAACCGCCAGCTATATGGCCTCAGTCAATCTAGGGCTGGCGCCGGGAGGCATTGTCCAGGTCTGGGTAAGAGATGAATGTCATCACCCAATCAAAGTCACCCGCGTCCAAGCTGAAGTTGAGCCTTTAGGGCCGAGCCAAGGCAAAACCAATGGCCGTTACGCCTACCAGATCAGTGAAGGGTCCAAACGCTACATAGAGAAATATGGCATTCCCTATGGCAGTTGGTAGGCTCCCCTTCTGGTAGAGGGACGCCTTGGTAATGAGAGCACTCATCGCCCAACTGACGCGCTAATGCTCTACCGCATACCGCTGCTCTCACAGACAACTCCCCACCTGACAGCACCACTCCCCTCTAGCCACCTCGCACATATCGCACCACCACCCCAAAGACTAAACTCCACTCACCCTTCCCTCTCATGAGCCCCATATCCCCATGAACATCGACTGGCTGCACTTCACGCCCTGGAGCGCCCTCGCCGGTGGCGCGCTGATTGGTCTGGCCGCTGGCATATTTGTGATGGCCAACGGGCGCATTGCCGGGATCAGCGGCTTGCTGGGCAGCCTGCTGCAACCGGGCAGCGAAGGCTGGAGCGAAAAGGCCCTGTTCCTCTCGGGCCTGCTGCTGGCGCCGTTGTTCTGGGGGCTGTTCCAGGTGTTGCCGACGATCGAGTTCCAAAGCGGCATCGCCGGCCTGATCGGCGCCGGGCTGTTGGTGGGCCTGGGTACGCGCTACGGCGCGGGCTGCACCAGTGGTCATGGCGTCTGTGGCATCTCCCGATGGTCGCCGCGCTCATTGGTCGCCACCCTGAGTTTTATGCTGACCGGCTTTATCACCGTCTGGCTGCTGCGCCACGGGATGGGGCTATGAACATGCGCAAAGTCACGGCCTTTATCGCCGGCCTGTTGTTTGGCCTCGGCCTGCTGCTGTCAGGCATGACCAACCCGACCAAGGTCCTGAATTTTCTGGACCTGGCGGGCCAGTGGGACCCGTCCCTGGCCCTGGTGATGTTCGGCGCCATCGGCGCTGCCTGGTGGCCGTTCCACTGGGCCATCAAACAGCCCAATGCCCTGCTCGGCGCGACCATGCAATTGCCCACCCGCCGCGATATCGACCGCCGCCTGATCGGTGGCAGCCTGCTGTTCGGCATCGGCTGGGGCATCGCCGGTATCTGCCCGGGGCCGGGGCTGACCCTGCTGTTCACGTTCCATTGGCAGGCCTGGGTATTTGTCCTGGCCATGCTGGCGGGCATGCTGCTGTTTCAGTGGCTGGAAGCGCGCCGCACGCACTGAGCCCTTGGCGAACCGGACCCGCCAAGGTTAGTGTCCGGGTCTACCTCTCAAAGGATGCCCCCACATGGACTGTGAAATCCGCCCCGCCCACGAGCAGGACGCCGACGCCATCAGCCGCCTGATCATCGCCGCCCTGCAGACCAGCAACGCCCAGGACTACCCAGCCGCCGTGATCGCCCAGGTGCGGCAAAACTTCAGCCCGCACGCCGTGCGCCAGTTATTGAGCAAACGCCAGGTCTGGGTGGCCCAGGCGGCCGGCGAAATCGTCGGCACCGCCAGCCTTGACGGCCATATAGTGCGCTCGGTCTTCGTCGCCCCGGAAAGACAAGGCCAGAGCGTCGGCCGCCAACTGATGGCCGAACTCGAACGCCAGGCCCTGAACGCCGGCATCACCCAGCTGACCGTGCCCTCCTCGATCACCGCCGAAGGCTTCTACGCCAACCTGGGCTTTCGTACCCTGCGCGAGCAATACCATGGCGAGGAACGCACCCTGATCATGCAACGCGAGCTAGATCAGACAACGCACAACCTGTAGCCGCTGCCGAGCAACGCGAGGCTGCGCCCGACTGCGCAGCAGTCGCCAAACCTGCAAGCACAGCCTGCCTGACTAAACACCAAGCCAACCTACAAAACCAAAACCGACTCAAGGCAAAGCCTCAAACCGCCCACTCCCCTCATTCCACTGAAACCCCGGCAACTTGCAGTCGCTCAAACTGATCCGCAGGCTCTCCCCCTCCGCCTGCACCTGCAACATATCCACCCCTTGATACAGACAGCCCGGCGCCGCCAGCGTCAGGGTCTGCAACGGTTTGCCGCTGGCCTTGTCCACCACCTCGATCGCCGTTATCCGCTGGTCATTGCCCTGCATCGGCACCTGGAAATACCAGCGTTTGGTAGACGCGCTCTGCAACAGCGTGGTGTTCGGCTGCGGCCACGAGTAGTCCGAGTTCACCAGGGCCACCAGCTTCAGGGCGATGGGCAAGGTCTTGCCGGTGCGATAGCTGGTCCAACTGCCACGCACCTGCTCGCTCTGGCGGCTGACCATCAGGTCGTTGAACTGCAAGCGCGCCACCGGCAGGCCCTGCTCGTCCAGCTCGTCCATGGCCAGCACCTTGTTGCTGAAGCTGAAGGTCGGCTTGAGGCGGATCGGCGTGCGATAGCGCTGGTAGGCATAGGTCCCCTGGTACAGCGCGTTCTGGTTGCCCAGCGTCAGCACAATGGCCTGCTTGCCCAAGGTGCCCTGGTACACCCCATGGGCCGCTTGCGCCGGCACTAGCCACGACACCAGCCACAACGCCGCCAGCCCGCGAAAAAGATCAACCACTCGCATCAGAAACGCTCCTCGCCAGACTGAATAAATTCCAGCCGGTCAGGGCTGATCACGCGGTAATAGTCCCAACGCCGGGTGCCCGCACTGAAGTTGACAAAGTCCTGCTTGCTGAACTCCATCTGCCCGCCCGCGGCAAAACGCACCGTGCCCTGTGCGGCGAACTGCTCCAACTGCGGATGGCGCAGATACGCCTGGGTCTGTGGGTGATACAGGTAATACTGGGTCGGCGCGCACAGCACACCGCCGTACGGGCCGTTCAAGCTGTAGCTCTGCACTTGGAAATCGATGGTTGAATCGGCATCGAAATGCTCGAAGGTCAGGGTGCGGGTCCCGGTCGGAGCCAGGCACCACTGCCCGCCCACCTCCTGCACCACCTCGCCGGTGGCCCGGCTCAGCACCCGGATGTTGTCCACCCGCCCCGTGTCCTCCCCGGCGTTGCGCACGGCATGCACACTGAAATAGAACTGCTTGTCGGCCGCCGGCTGCAACAACTCACCGTCAAAGGCCTCGCGCTGACTCCCGCCAAAACGCATCACCCGCTGCAACTGCAACGGCTGCTGCACGCCCGTGCGCAAATCGACCAAGGCCCCCTGCAACGCCTCGGCCCCCTCGGCAAAGGGCTGCAACGACACAGCCGCCGCCGGCAAGGTCGGGTTATCCATGATATTGATCAACAGCCCCCTGCCCGGACGAAACGGCGTGAGCTCCAAAGGCATCGGCAACCGCTCGGCCCCGCTAAACCAATAGCCAGACATCCCGCCGCCATATTGCGAGTCATAGGTGAGCGCCAGCTCCACCGGCGTATCGCCGAGCGTGCCGCGATAGGTGGTGATGGGGTTGGCGTTGGCCGTGGGCACACTCAGCGCCATACCCACAAACAGCACCGGAGCCAACCGGGATAGAAAATGCCCCAGGCGAGACACACCACCCCGCGTCCTTGCCCCTACTCGCCTCCCGCCACCAACGGACTGGGTCATGCCTGCGCTCCTTGCAATAGGTAAAAGGCGCGCAGGATAGCAAAGTTGGTTGGGAATCAGAGGGTGTTGCTGCGGCCCTGTAGCCGCTGCCGAGCCCGCGAGGCTGCGATGGGGCGCGCAGCGGCCCTAAATCGGCACACCACGATTGTTCAGACATACCAATGCGGCGACTCGCTAACCGCTCGTTGATAGCGCTCTTTGCCAGAGCTGCAACCTGGCCGGAAACTGAAATTGTCCAACAGGCCGTTGAGCAATCTGCTGAAGGGGATGAGAGGCAAACACAGACGCCCCTTACAGGCAAACTAGATAGATCCTACAGCGCCGCCATTACCCCAACGCCTATAGTTTCTCTGTCTACTGACTCCGGTCAGCAGCAGGGTTTCGCAGCCCAACAGAAAGATTCAAACAACACAGTCAATGACAACTCAGGCAAACTTCGCCTGCGTTTCGTTTATGGCGGCTGTGCGTGGGAGGCCTTCGGGTCTGCCGGGTTTGTTTCTTTCCTCGGTCTGCGAACCCGCGTACAGCTGCCACCCAGTTGATTCGCAGCAACAGGTGGCGATTTCTCATTTTTGGAAGAAACGACACCATGAAAACTCAAAACTCGTCCGAACGCTTTATTCCTCTGACCCCAATTGCCAGTGATGGACCGGTGCTATTTGTCGACAGCCATGCGCCGCTGGTGGATTTGCATGCATGTGCTAGCGAGCGTTTGGTCACGGCGCTCGATTATTTAAATCTGATGGCCTGCACGACCTTGCGCGACTCTAGCAATAAAGATATCGGTATTGTGACAAACACCGCCAGGCTCTTACTACAGGACGTACGAGATGTATTGGTGGTGATTGAGGCTCGAACTTTTAGCGCATGATCTAGGACACTAAAAAACCGGAAAAAACCGGCTTTTTAGTGTTTAAAAATCACCAAAAAGCATATTTTACAAATAAGATTGGGCATAATTAATACCCCCTCTCAGCACAACCACCCGCAACACTTAACCTTCATGCCACCATTTGCCATAAAGAAATGTTTTATAAATCATTAGCAAACTTGGAGTCACCCTAATAATTTTGGTGGACAAAGCATGACCATAACCAGGATGACTCGCTGGAGGGCAGTCTTTTAAGAGGACAGCCAAATACAAACTTTCTGGCTTTCAGCTTACTGTAGTCATCAGGTGGCCGGGCTCAGCTAAAGACAGTCTCGAATCTTTTAACTAACAAAGCTGATAGAACGTTTTCGAGAACATTCTATCCACTTCTTAAACCTGAAAGCCAGTGAGATCACACAACATCTTTCTCACAAAAAATCTCTTAACCTGACAGTTAGATCTCTCGACAGATGTCATTCCAGGAAATACGATGCTCGTAACCAGTATCCTCATCACTTTCCACCAAATCAACATAATCCGATAGAAACTCAGTAGTATTAGGCAAAAGCCTGAGATAGTAACCAATCGTATCGATTACTCCGTTTACGATTATTTCACATCCATTTTGCTTCAAGAACTCGCTCTTCTTTTTGTTGATTATTTCAACATCTTCAGAGGCGACCCCTTCTGTAGAAAGCAAATAATAGCGACTGACTGACTCAGCACGAACTTTTTCTATTGCCTCAGAGACATCCACAACGGCAATTGGCTTACCAAATTTAATCTCTACTGCTTCTATAGGACTTCCGTCCTTGCTCACTACAATATCCCCAACTGTCCCTGCCTTC
Source organism: Pseudomonas sp. SBT1-2 (assembly GCF_028640875.1). Lineage (NCBI taxonomy): Bacteria > Pseudomonadati > Pseudomonadota > Gammaproteobacteria > Pseudomonadales > Pseudomonadaceae > Pseudomonas > Pseudomonas sp. SBT1-2. The sequence continues at coordinate 49,388 of NZ_JAQZAA010000077.1, forward strand.
CTATCGGCTGACTTCATACGTTGTATAGGCTCTAGACTTTGCCCCTCAAAGCGCAGCATTTTATCTAAAATACACTTATAAATCGCATAAATAGCCAGCTGCGGGAGTCTAGGCGCATTATTTTTATACTTATGATTAAAGTGCTTAAATATAAGCACCTTAACCGAATCAATCGGAAGATTCTTAGGTCTTGTCATGACCACCTTATCTTTGTTCCGCACCAAAATCAGTTCAATCATGATGCTTACCATCATAAAATAAATCAGATCCGGATTCTGGGACTCATTAGCATCATTCACAACCTCGACCAAAAGAGGACCACATGCCTTTGGTACGGTTTTCAACTGAACACCTCGAAGGAGTACCGGTGCAAACGAAAGAGTCTGAGTTAACCAGTGCGTTTCAACATTTCGTGGAAGTGAGTGTTCAATTAAAAATGGTATCGTCACCTTTGTATCAAAGGCTCTTGCAGAAAATCCGTTCTCATACTCCTCCTTATGCGCCCTTATATCCTGTTCCGGATGCAAGACCTTATAGCTCAACAAAGTTAATGCAGCGCCACGTGACGCATGCTTTATCTTTGATAGTTCTCTCACCTTAGATATCTGCTCTTCATAGCGAAAAAACTCTTCTGGCGGCTCGCACTCTTCGTTTACCAAAGCCTCTGCATGCTTATAAACTTTTTCAAGCAGAGTACTTAGATCCTCATACACTGTCGACATAAACTACTTCCTCTGTAGAAAATTTAACCTTACTTTCAACCATTGCTTTTGGTGACAAAAGAGGAAATGGATACGTACAGATCACCCTGCCTCGCCCAATAATTGGATGGCTAACCCAAGTCCTAACGTCATAACGGAGTGCGCGCATAGAATCGATAGCGGACTCTAACTCCTGTCGCGTCAGCTCAAACTTCGTTAAGAGTACCTCTTCAGAGATAAAATCACCGCAATTCGAAGTCTGACTAAAAAAGCTGATTAGCTCTGCAAGCTTTCTATTAGAACGGTTTTCAATAGAAAATTCGACATCTACAACATCACCTCGGTTAGCATAATGCCCATAAATATCAATAAGAGTAAAAAACTTTGACCTCCCTACAAGTGCAGCCTCCACCTCTTTCCAACAAAAAAACACCTCACTAATTTCGCTAACATTTGCAGAAAGCGATAACGTATCAAACTTCGGAAGATACTTTTTCAGGCCGCTGATTTTTATTTCAACATGAAGCAATGCTTGTTTTCCTGAGCATTGCTCGTCCATATCTATACGAATATGCGTGCCGGCCTCCGTAATAAGCACCTGGCTTTGCTGAGAAACTCCCTTTATTTTCTTAGCACTCAACTCCCGTAAATACTTTGTAGGCCTATAAACAAATATTTTCTCAGTTTTCGGCTGAACCGCCTCAGGATCAGAATACTCAGTCAGACAACCATACTTTTCTTTAATTGCATTAGCCGCAACAACTTTAAACTGCTGACTTCTTTCTCGCTGTCTTTGCCTGAAAGTAGATTTAAAGTACGGAGGGCGCAAGTCAAGCTTGGCACAAACTTTTTCAGAAGAAAAAATCTGCCCCTTCACACTTTCGGCAATACAGTAAGCCAATCTAGGTGGAACAGAGTTACCTATCTGTTCAACACATTGCCCGTAAGACCCCACAATCTCATACTGATCAGGGAACGACTGAAGCCTCTTAAGCTCATCTATAGTGAAGTGCCTACTATTCCAATGAAATGGACCTGTAAACTTACCAGGACTGGCTTTCAAAGTCCGACAAGGCTCCTTTCTATTAACTTTGTATAGAAGATCATGAAACTTCGATCGCCAAGCAAATACAGGTTCTGGGTGCCCCATTTCAGCAGTAAAAAAAGCATAATTTAGTCCTTCGGGAACCTCAGGAAGCAGATGTCCATAAAGACCTCCCAAACCGCTCCCCTTAGTTTCGCCAGGAACCTGAAGACTGGCAATAGCCTTTTCAACAGAAACAAGAGGTTCCCCTGAAAGAGAGTCAGGTCCATGAGTTGGCATAGGAAAACAGAAACTCCCATTCCGAACACCAACCATCACTAAACGCTCTCGATGTTGCGGCACACCATAATCAGCAGCGTCAATAACCTCAGCATGGAGTTCGTAGCCATGTTCAGAGAAGGCCTTAACTATTTCTCTCCATGGCCCCCCATTATTTGCGCCCGGCAAACCATACACATTCTCGAAAACAAAAACTCGAGGCTTAATTACATCAAGAATATTGCAGTATTCTTCATATAATTGCCCTCTTAAGTCTTGCGTGCCGATCACACCTCCAGATCGCCGACCAGCAGCGGAGAATGTCTGACATGGAGGACCGCCAATAATGCACTCAATTCCTTGATCCTTATAAATTGACGGATCGAAGGCCCTGATATCCATATTATGGATAACTGTACCTTTATCAAAAAAAACCCCTCTACTTCTATTTTCCTCAAGAGACTTACAGTACTTTGACTCAAGCTCTACACAGGCAACGATTTTAAATCCGGCCATGTGAAAGCCAACATCAAGCCCCCCGGCCCCCGAAAACAAACTTAATGTCTTGATACCACTCATACAACTACCTCTTAAATAAAAGCCCCACACAAGGAAGCGCTTCATTATATATGTTATTTTGATGAAACACGACAACCCCAAAGAAACTTGCCGTCTCACCACCAATCAGAAACAACAAACATGTCACTTTATAAAGTCAACAACTAACAATACAAAAAACATACACCACCGGTGTAACACTAAATAAATTCATTAGCTATTTTGCTCTATCATCTACCGTTGAGACCGACACATAGCCCCACTACTGTATATAAAAACAGTTCAAGAATCCAGATTGAATTGGAACCACCTGTCCATAAAACCGCAAAGAGAGCCCCCACTCCCGACCTTTAATGCGATAGACGCTTCGCCTTGGCGTATAGGGTACCGTGGCGCACGTCTCAAGGTCCCCAAGAGACGAGGCTCACCGACGAAATGACTGGGTTCGGCATCCCCTGCGCAGGACCACAAGAAATGTCTTATCAATGAGGGTAATTATTCAATAGGCCTCTAGCTAGATTAGTGAGCGAGCAAACCTTTCAGCCCCAACCCCACCAACTTATCCGGATTCCGCATGATGAAGACGCGGTTCACCCTTCCCTCCCCGTCATACCCAAAACTCACCACCGCAATCACCTCCCCTTCCCCCCGCAACACCACCCCACGCCCACCATTGATCTCCACCTCCTGCCACTGATACCCCCGCCAGTACTTGCTCAACGACTCGCCCACAAACGCCAGCACCGCTTCCAGCCCAAACAAGGTCTCGCGAATGGCGCTGGCTTTGCCGCCGCCATCGGCGCACAGCTCGACGTCTTCGGAGAGCATGGCGGCCAGGCCTTGGGTCGAGCCGCTGGTGATGGCGCTGTGGAAGGCGCTCAGCAGTTGTTCCTGGCGCGAAGGGTCTGGCTGGTAACGGGCCTGGGTGTTGCCCAGGCTGGCTTTGGCGCGGGAGACCAGTTTGCGGCAGGTGGCTTCCTGGACGCCGAGGGTTTGTGCGACTTGGGGGTAGTCCAGGTCGAAGATGTCGTACAGCAGGTAGGCGGCGCGTTCCTTGGGGGTCAGGCGTTCGAGCAGGAGCAGGAAGGCGGTGGACAGCGATGAGGCCAGTTCATGGCTCTGTTCGGGGGAGTTGTGATGCAGGCTGTGGATCGGTTCTGGCAGCCAGGTGCCGACGTAGTCCAGCCGCGAGCGCTGGGCCGAGCGCAGCAGGTCGATGCAGTGCCGGGTGCAGGCGGTGGTCAGCCAGGCGGCCGGGGTGGCGATGGAGGCCTTGTCGGCCTCCAGCCATTTGATGAACAGGTCCTGCACCACGTCCTCGGCCTCGGCGCGCGAGCCGAGGAGGCGGTAGGCCAGGCCCAGCAGGAAGCTGCGACGGCTTTCGAACACCGTCGTGTCATCGATTCGATCCATCCTCAGTGCCTCGACACCTGCAAGCGATTCCACAGGTTGATCATGCCGATATCGGCCGTCAAGGCGGCGATCTGCGCTTCGCTGAAATGCTCGCGCAGGGCGGCGCGCAACGGGCCGAAGTCGGTGTCTTCGCGCAGCACGGTGAGGGCTTCGGTCCAGGCCAGGGCGGCGCGTTCGGCGGCATTGAAGTCGCTGACATGGCGCCAGACCACCAGGCGGTCCAGGCGCTCGTTGCTTTCGCCGTCTTCGCGGGCCTCGCGGGTGTGCATCTTCACGCAGAAGCCGCACTGGTTGATCTGCGAGGCGCGCAACACCACCAGGTGGTGCAGCTTGCGCGCAAGGCCATGGGCGTCGATCAGGCCGTGGACCTGGCCCAGGCTTTCGAAGATCTCGGGGATGGTTTGCAGCAGGTTGACGGCTTGGATCGGGTGGCTGGATGACATGGGGTGGCTCCGTTAATTGAGGGATACACCGACATGACGGGCCAGCCTGGGGGTTTGTGACGGGGTGACGAAAAATAATTCGGGGATCTTTTCCCGGCCCGATAAAAGCACCCCATCCAAAGCAAACAACGCCACGGGCGCCCAACGCCTGCGAGATCTCTGTTAGGTTATTGCCCCCAACAAGGATTTATTGACAGGAGGTCATTATGGCAAAACCAGCCGCACGCCAAACCGACCCGACCAGCTGCCCGATCCCAGGGCACGGCACCAACCCAATAGCGACAGGCTCCCCAAACGTTTTCTTCGACGGGCTTCCAGCTGCACGCCAGGACGATACTTGTACCTGTGGCAGTACCCTGTCGACGGGTTTGGCCTCAACGGTCTTCATCAACGGCAAGAATGCTGCAACCATCGATACCGGCGGCACTCATGGCAACATCGTAATAGGCGGCTCTGGCACGATAATTATCGGAGATTCGCATACGCCGGCACCATTCACCTCTCCTACCCCCATGACCATTCCTGGGAATTGGATTGGCTTTAAGATTCCGGCCACCGAGAGCTATGAAGGGCTTTCCTGTGTTGCACACTTCGAAGATGGATCGGTGATGCAAGGCGTGTTTGATGCAAAAAACACCGTGAAATTTTCAAACCCGACAGGCAAGGCCTGCACAGCGATTGATTACGGTACTGAAGACGCTTCAGAGAGTGTCTCAATCCTCGATAGCATTCTCAGCAAGATTCAGAGATAAGGACCCAGTCGTGACGGAACCGATGCTCATTACAGGCAGCTACATTATAAAAAGAGAGCATGATCTACATAGCTCACCTTTGGAAATGGCGATTGCTGGAATGGAAGGTGCTGCTGCACGCTTTGCTACTGATGCAATCAAAGATGCCAATACTCGAGCGAAGTACCAAAGTAAAATTAAGGAAATGTCTCGACTAGTTGAAGCCGAAGTGCTGGCAGGCAACGTCACGGCCAAAGACGGTGTCGCCTATTGCCAAGAAATGCGTAACAACATCATGAATGAGCATCGAAAGTTCACATCAGCCCAAGGTGTCGCTGTAGCAGAATATATCAAGCTCAACGGGCCCACACTGCAAACGACCCTGGACAAGTACGCTCACTCACTTTACAAGAAAAAATTTGACCTTTTAACCGACGCAGAGAAATCCAAAGTCCATTACCTGATTCTGAAAAAGTCTGGCGTGGATAATGCAAAGGTTACTCGAGGCACCAAGACGATGAAGGTGACAGGAAAAGTTGCCTGGATCGTGACCGCAGCCTTTGCAGCTTCGGAGATTTACAAAGCTGATAACAAAGCCAAGGAAACCGGACGCCAAGGAATCATCTTGGGTAGTGGCGCCACAGGCGGAGCCTTGGCAGGCCTGAGCGTATCAATGTTGTGTGGGCCCGGCGCCCCGGTTTGCGCCATTGCCGTTGTGATCGCAGGCAGCATTGCGGGAGGCATCCTGGGTGAGTACGCAGCAGACAGTCTTGACGATGAGTTGGAGGAGTTCCTGACATGGGACGTGCAATGACCGACGAAGAACGCTCTTATGTCTACTGGGCATTGTCCGATGCATTTGTTGACACTGAAGTTGACTATGAAGCCATTGCACGCCAGACAGAAGCCTACGACCCAGAGGAAATCAAGAGAATTCTCTATCATGAAGTAGCACCTGTCTGCCATACGAATCTTGAAACAGTAATCCCCATGATATGGTCAGCTTTCAATCTGGAAAACCTGGAAAAGGACATAAAAAGAACGTTGAAAGCCAGAAACGAAAGTTACTTCAGACAAAAGAAAGATAAATTACTCATTCGCTGGCTTGAGTTCAGATACAAATACATTTGGCTAGAGATAGCCAAGCACTATAAAAACAGCTCCACCCTCGAAAACTAGGTTGTGCGTTTTTAGTAACTAACTAACCCCAAACACAGCGTTAAGTTTTTCTTCGGTTGGCGCAGGCTCAAGCCCATCGTTATGTTGATGGGCATACAACTCATGCAGCTTGGCCTGCAACAGCTTCTTGTCCGGCAGTTGTGTCTGATACTCGGCGATCAATGCGGGTGAGAGTGAGCGGTTGAGGGCGTACTCGACCACCTCGTCGTCCTTGCTGGCACAGAGCAACACACCCAAGGCCGGGTTCTCATGGGGTTTGCGCACCTGACGGTCCAGCGCCTCCAGGTAGAAATCCAGCTTGCCCAGGTGTTCCGGCTCGAAGCGCCCGACCTTGAGTTCAATGGCCACCAGGCAATTCAACCCGCGATGAAACAGCAGTAGGTCCAGCACAAAATCGCGCCCGCCTACCTGCAATGGGTAGCGCGAAGCGACAAAACAGAAATCCCGCCCCATTTCGATCAGAAAGTCTTTCAGTTGCTGTACCAGCCCCTTGTGCAGATCAGCTTCGTTGTGCCCCTGAGCCAGGTCGAGAAACTCCATCACATAGGCATCCTTGAACACCTTCAAGGCGTCGGGATGAATTTGTCTCAACGCTGTCGAGACTTTTGCCGGTCGGGTCAGCGAGCGCTCAAAGAGGGCCGACTTGATCTGGCGCTCCAGCTCCCGGCGCGACCATTGCTCCTGAACCGCCATGCGCAGGTAGAACTCACGCTCCTTAGCCTGTTTGCTCTGCCCAAGAACGACCAGGTTATGGCTCCAAGACAATTGTCGCACCAGTGGTGCGACTTTCTCTTCATCCCGATAAACCTCATAAAACTGACGCATACGAAACAGATTGGCTCGGGTAAAACCCCGCAACCCCGGCTGCTGCCGCGCAAGATAATTCGCCAGTTGCTCGACCACTCCATCGCCCCACTCCGCCGCCTGGATCTTGCGACTGATATAGGCACCGACCTGCCAATACAGCTCCACCAGTTCGGTGTTCACCGCCCGCATCGCCCGTTGGCGCGCGGCGGCGATCATTTGCGCCACTTCGTTGAAGGCCGCATCGGTGGATGGCAGTGCTTGATTCATAAAATGGGTCCTGCCTGAAGGATGTAGTCCACCATCATCAGGCGGCCCTCAATCAACGTGCAGTCAGCCGCTTCTCTTTCTATTGAGCGAAATTTCCTGGATTGAGCAACGCCGACAGCTCTGTCACCCCGGCATACACTCAAACCCATGCGCACTCGCCACTTGCTTGCCCTGGGCATCAAACAACCGCGCCCGCACCTCGGTACCCAGGGTCGATTCCACCAGCTTGTAATGCTCCCCCGCCTGGAAGTTCGGGTAGCTCACATGCCCGTGGCAGTCGACCTGGTTGGAGTCGCCGCCGACTTCTTCGAACAGGGTCACGTCCAGGCGGTGGGCGCCGGGTTGGACTTCGAAGTAGCGGCCGTCGTCGACGTTCTTGCCGTCGACCCGTTCGGCCAGCAGGTCGCTGGGGCCTTCTTCTTCGAGGCTGATCCAGGCTTCTTTCGGATCGGGCTGGGGCATCGGGCCGGCGCAGGCGGACAACAGCAGCACCAGGCTCAGGGCGGGAATTAGCAACAGGGATTTGGCATTCATGGCAGGTACCTCGGCAGTAAAAAAATCGACACAGGGCGAAGCGAAAAAAGCAGCCGCGCCGGATTGCCATCCAGCTTGTCGAGGCCCCGGGCAGAGGACAAATGAATCCCCGTGAAAGGAAATTCAGGCCTTACCTAAAACTTCCTTCACCTGGCTGAAAGCCGCGTGTTAGGTGGGTCGCTGGAGACTGCCGAGCTTTGTTTCCGCCTCGGAGGTCCACCCCATGCTCGGGCTGGTCAAGACCGCTCTGCTCAAGCCCTACACGTTTATCGTGCTGGCGATTTTTATCTGCATCATCGGGCCGCTGGCGGCCCTGCGTACGCCCACCGATGTGTTCCCCGATATCGGCATTCCGGTGGTGGCGGTGGTCTGGCAGTACACCGGGCTGTCGCCGGACGCCATGGCCGGGCGGGTGATCTACACCTACGAGCGCTCCCTGAGCACCACGGTCAACGACATCGAGCACATCGAGTCGCAATCCTTGCCGGGCATGGGCATCGTCAAGATCTTCTTCCAGCCGGGGGTGGATATCCGCACCGCCAACGCCCAAGTCACGGCGGTGTCGCAAACCGTGCTCAAGCAGATGCCGCCGGGCATCACCCCGCCGCTGATCCTCAACTACAGCGCCTCGACGGTGCCGATCCTGCAGATGGCCTTCTCCAGCCCGACCCTGTCGGAAGCCAGGATCCGCGACCTGGTGCAGAACAATATCCGCCTGCCCCTGAGCTCAGTGCCGGGGCTGGCGATGCCGACGCCCATGGGCGGCAAGCAACGGCAGATCACCCTCGACCTGGACCCGCAGGCGCTGGCCGCCAAGGGCCTGTCGGCGCAGGACGTGGGCAACGCCCTGGCGGCGCAGAACCAGATCATCCCGGTGGGCACCGCCAAGCTCGGCGCCAGCGAATACACGGTGCTGCTGAACAACAGCCCGACCGCCATCGACGAGCTCAACGACCTGCCGATCAAGACCGTCGACGGTGCGCTGATCACCATCGGCCAGGTGGCCCATGTGCGCGACGGCTCGCCGCCGCAGAGCAATATCGTGCGGGTCGACGGCCACCGCGCGGTGCTGATGCCGGCGCTGAAGAACGGCAATATTTCCACCCTGTCGATCGTCGATGGCATCCGCCAGATGCTGCCGCGCATCGACGAAACCCTGCCGCCGGCGCTGAAGACTTCGCTGCTGGGCGACGCCTCGGTGTTCGTCAAGCAATCGGTGGGCAGCGTGGCCCGCGAAGGCATCATCGCCGCGCTGCTGACCAGCGCGATGATCCTGCTGTTCCTCGGCAGCTGGCGCTCGACCCTGATCATCGCCGCCTCGATCCCCCTGGCGGTGCTCGCGGCCATCGCCCTGCTCGCCGCCAGCGGCCAGACCCTCAACGTCATGACCCTGGGCGGGCTGGCGCTGGCGGTGGGGATCCTGGTGGACGACGCCACGGTGACCATCGAGAACATCAACTGGCACCTGGAACAGGGCAAGGCGGTGAAGGCCGCGATTCTCGACGGCGCCAAGCAGATCGTCGGCCCGGCCTTCGTCTCGCTGTTGTGCATCTGCATCGTCTTCGTGCCGATGTTCCTGTTGCAGGGCATCGCCGGTTACCTGTTCCGGCCCATGGCGCTGGCGGTGATCTTCGCCATGGCCAGCTCGTTCATCCTCTCGCGGACCCTGGTGCCGACCCTGGCCATGTACCTGCTCAAGCCCCATGTGCCGGAAGCAGGCCCGGGGCATCACCCGGAAGACGAATTCATCAACCACCACGAAGGCGAGCAGCACGCCCCGCCGCGGCATGCCCTGGTGCGCGGGCTGCTGGGGTTCCAGCAGGGGTTCGAGCGGCGCTTCTCCAATGTCCGTGACACCTACCACGGCCTGCTGACCCTGGCCCTGGCCCACCGCAAGCGCTTCCTGCTGGGTTTCCTCGCCTGCGTGCTGGCCTCCTTCGCCTTGCTGCCGAGCCTCGGCCAGGACTTCTTCCCGGCCACCGACGCCGGCGCCCTGGCCCTGCATGTGCGCCTGCCCCTGGGCACGCGGATCGAGGAAAGCGCGGCGGCCTTCGACCGCATCGAGGCGCGGATTCGCGAGGTGATTCCGCCGGAGCAGCTGGACAGCGTGATCGACAATATCGGCATCCCCCTGAGCGGCATCGACATGGCCTACAGCAGCAGCGGCACCATCGGCCCGCAGGATGGCGATATCCAGGTCACCCTCAAGCCCGGCCACGCGCCGACCGCCGACTACGTGAAGCAATTGCGCGAAGCCCTGCCGGAAAGTTTCCCCGGTAGCCAGTTCGCCTTCCTGCCGGCGGACATCAGCAGCCAGATCCTCAACTTCGGCGCGCCGGCGCCGCTGGACGTGAAAATCTCCGGGCCCGACGGCGCCGCCAACCGCGCCTATGCCCTGGAGCTGCAACGGCGCCTGCAACATGTGCCGGGCATCGCCGACCTGCGCATCCAGCAGTCCACCGGCTACCCCTCGCTTGCGGTCAAGGTCGACCGCCTGCGGGCCAATGGCCTGGGCATCACCGAGCGCGACGTGACCAACAGCATGGTGGCGTCGTTGGCCGGCAGTTCCCAGGTGGCGCCGACCTTCTGGCTCAACCCGCAGAATGGCGTGTCCTACTCGATCGTCGCCGCCACCCCGCAATACCGCCTGGACAGCCTGCCGTCCCTCGAGGCCCTGCCGGTAACCGGCAGCAACGGCCAGTCGCAGATCCTCGGCGGCCTGGCGAGCATCTCGCGGGTGGACAGCCCGGCGGTGGTCACCCACTACAACATCCAGCCCACACTGGACCTCTACGCCAACGTCCAGGGCCGCGACCTGGGCGGCGTGGCCCGGGATATCCAGAAAGTCCTCGATGACAGCCAAACGCTGCGGCCCAAGGGCGCGACCATCAGCCTGCACGGGCAGATCGACGCCCTGCATGAAGCCTTCAGCGGCCTGAGCCTGGGCCTGCTGGGCGCGGTGGTGCTGATCTACCTGCTGATCGTGGTCAACTTCCAGTCCTGGCTCGACCCGTTCGTGATCATCACCGCGCTGCCCGCGGCCCTGGCCGGGATTGTGTGGATGCTGTTCCTCAGCGGCACCTCGCTGTCGGTGCCGGCGCTGACCGGGGCCATCCTCTGCATGGGCGTGGCCACGGCCAACTCGATCCTGGTGGTGAGCTTCTGCCGCGAACGCCTGGCGGAACACGGCGATGCCCTGAAGGCCGCGCTGGAGGCCGGCTATACGCGCTTTCGCCCGGTGTGCATGACCGCCCTGGCGATGATCATCGGCATGCTGCCGCTGGCCCTGTCGGAGGAGCAGAACGCGCCCCTGGGCCGCGCCGTGATCGGCGGCCTGATCCTCGCCACCACCGCCACCCTGCTCTTTGTTCCCGTGGTGTTCAGCCTGGTCCACGGGCGTCACCCCACTCGCGCTGTCGCTGGAGAAAGTACCCATGTCGCCTGAACACACCCCTTCGCGCAAACGCCTGCTGTGGCTGGGCATCGGCGGCCTGACCCTGGCCGCCCTGCTGGTGGCCAACGGTCTGGCCGCGCGCACCCGCCATGAACGCGCGGTGGCCGCCTGGACCGAAACCGCCGCCGTGCCCCAGGTGCTGGTGTTCCAGCCGCAGCAGAACCGCCAGGGCGACACCCTGCGCCTGCCGGCGCACCTGGAAGCCTGGAGCAAGGCGCCGATCCACGCCCGGGTCAGCGGCTACCTGAAAAGCTGGAACAGCGACATCGGCGCCAAGGTCCAGGCCGGGCAAGTCCTCGCCGAGATCGACAGCCCCGACCTCGACCAGCAGCTGGCGCAGGCCCATGCCCGGCTGGTGCAGGAACAAGCCAATGCGCGCCTGGCACAGACCACCGCCGTGCGCTGGCAGAATCTCGTGGCCAGCCACTCGGTGTCGCGCCAGGAAGCCGATGAAAAAACCTCCAACGCCGCGGCCGCCAAGGCCAATGCCGAAGCAGCCGCTGCTGACTATGCGCGGCTCTCGGCCCTGGAGGACTACAAGACCATCCGCGCGCCCTTCGCCGGCACCATCACCGCGCGCCACACCGATATCGGCCAGTTGATCAAGGCCGACAACGACAGCGATCCGCAGCTGTTTGATCTGGCCGACACCCACAAGCTGCGGCTCTACGTACCGGTGCCGCAGAACTACGCCAGCGTGATCCGCCCTGGCCTCACTGCTGAGCTGACGGTGCCGGAACACCCCGGCCAGCACTTCAGTGCGCGGCTGCTCGGCGACTCCACCGCCATCGACCAACGCTCCGGTACCCTGCTCGCCCAGTTCGTCGCCGACAACCCCGACGGCGCGCTGCTGCCCGGCGACTATGCCGAAGCCGCCCTGGCCCTGCCCGCCGACACCCGGGGCGTGAGCATTCCGGCCAGCGCCCTGATCTTCCGTGCCCAGGGCACCCAGGTGGCGCTGCTCGACGAGCACAATCACGTGCACCTGCGCGACATCCATATCGGCCTCGACCTCGGCGCGCGGCTGGTGATCGACCAGGGCCTGCAAGCCGCCGACCGGGTGATCGACAACCCGCCCGACGCCCTGCGCGAAGGCGACCTGGTGCAACTGGCCGACGCCGGAGGTGAGCATGCGCCCAAGGCTTGAACCGCTTGCTGTGTTGCTGTTGCTGGCCTTGCAAGGCTGCTCCCTGGCGCCCGGCTACCAGGTGCCAACCGTGGACCTGCCGGCCCACTACCGCGAACAGACCAGCGACGGGCCCTGGCATCCGGCACAACCGGCGGATCAACTGGCCAGCCAGTGGTGGCTGCTGTACCAGGACCCGCGCCTGGATGACCTGCAACAGCGCCTGCTCAAGGCCAACCCGGACCTGGCGGCGGCGCTGGCGCACTTCGACGCGGCCCAGGCCTACGCCAGCCAGCTGCACGCCGGGCTGTTCCCGCAGATCAGCGCCAGCGGACAGTCGCTGCGCCAACGGCAGTCGGACCACCGGCCGTTGCGCGGCAGCAGCCAGCCTTCGGTGTACAACAGCAACACCGCCGGTTTCTCGCTGAGCTTCGACCCGGACCTGTGGGGGCGGATTCGCAACCAGGTGGCTGCCGGCGACGCCCAGGCCGAAGCCTCGGCCGACGATCTGGCGGTGGCGCGGCTGAGCCTGCAACAGCAGCTGGCGGCGCTCTATGTGCAGCTCAATGGCCTGGATGCGCAGCGCGCGATCCTCAGCCAGTCCCTGGACGACTACGCCCAGGCCCTGCAACTGACCCGCAGCCGCTACCAGGGGCAGATCGCCTCGGAGCTGGACCTGACCCGCGCGCAAAGCCAGCTGGCCAGTGCCGAGGCCGAGCTGGACGAAGTGCGCGGGCAACGCAACCTCACCGAACACGCGATCGGCGAGCTGGTGGGCGAACCGGCCAGCCAGTTCCAGTTGCCCGCGGCCACTCAGGCACTGACCCTGCCCGGCGTGCCACAACAGCTGCCCAGCGCCCTGCTGCAACGCCGCCCGGACATCGCCGCCGCCGAACGCCGGGTGTTCGCCGCCAACGCCAACATAGGCGTCGCCCGGGCCGCCTGGTACCCGGACTTCAGCCTCACCGGCCTGCTCGGCGGGCAGACCCAGGGCAGCGGCAACCTGCTGGCGGCGGGCAATCGCTATTGGGCGCTGGGGCCTCTGGTCAACCTGCCGATCTTCGACGGCGGCCGCCTGAGCGCCAACGAACGCCAGGCCCACGCCGAATTCGAGGAAGCCGCCGCCCATTACCGCAGCCAGGTGCTGCGGGCGGTGCGCGAGGTGGAGGACAACCTGGGGCAGTTGCGGGATTTGCAGCAGGAGGCGCTGGACCAGCAGGCGGCGGTGAATGCCGCCGAGCATACGCAGACTTTGGCCATGAACAGTTATCAGGCGGGGGCGGTGAGTTATCTGGAGGTGGTGACGGCGCAGACCGCTGCGTTGCAGGCGCAGCGGGGGTTGCAGGCGCTGCAGACTCGGCGGTTGCAGGCGAGTGTGGGGTTGGTGGTGGCATTGGGAGGGGGATGGAAAGCTGGCGCTTGATTTGAGCGGATATGGAATCCTCTCCAACTGTGGCGAGGAAGCTGGTTTCCGCTCGATCGGGCAGCAGTCGCAAACCTGATTTCTCTGTGCATCAGAAGCGTTGGGGGACTGGATATTGGGTACATATCCGTTGCTGCGGTCACGGCTGCTTAGGGTTCCGCCCTTACGGCCATCCCTTTCAAGGTCTTGGGTAAAATCCGCTGAAATTCAGTCAGGAAGACCCGAACGATGTGGGCCGATGTACTAGCGCGATTCGAGAAAAAAGCACCTGCCAGCGTGATGGCCAAACTTGCCTTGGAGCAAGCCATTGCGCCGGAGTGGGTCGATCAGGTTTTCGAAGAACACCGGCAACGGCAGTACTCCCGCGAATTGCTGTTCTCAACCATCGTTAAGCTCATGTCCCTTGTTTCATTGGGCTTGAAGCCGTCATTACATGCCGCGGCCAAGCAGCTGGAGGATCTTCCGGTTAGCCTGGCGGCCCTTTACGACAAGGTCAGCCGTACCGAACCGGCTCTGTTGCGCGCCTTGGTCACAGGTTGCGCGCAGCGCCTGACTCCGACGATCAAGGAGTTGGGGGGCTCAGCCATGCTGCCCGATTGGCAGGTTCGGGTGGTAGACGGCAGCCACCTGGCGTCCACCGAAAAGCGCCTTGGAGTACTACGGCACGAGCGCGGAGCGGCTCGTCCCGGATTCTCGGTCGTGGTCTACGATCCCGACCTGGATCAGGTCATTGACCTGCAACCCTGCGAAGACGCCTACGCAAGCGAGCGAGTCTGCGTGTTGCCGCTACTGGCCGATGCCAAGACGAACCAGGTTTGGATCGCTGATCGGCTCTACTGCACGCTTCCTGTAATGGAGGCCTGTGAACAAGTGAAAACGTCATTTGTCATTCGCCAGCAGGCCAAGCACCCGCGCCTGATTCAAGAGGGCGAGTGGCAAGCATCTTTGCCTGTTGCAACAGGTACGGTGCGTGAACAAAGCATTGAGGTAAGAGGGGGGCATCAGTGGCGACGCATCGAGTTGACGCTCCATTCACCAAACGACTCAGGTGACCGCAGTTTGATGTTCTGGAGCAACCTGCCCGAGAGCATCAGCGCACCGCAGATCGCGGACTTCTATCGCCGTCGTTGGAGTATTGAAGGGATGTTCCAGCGACTGGAAGCCATTCTGGAAAGTGAAATTGAATCTCTCGGCAGTCCACGAGCTGCCTTGCTTGGATTCACCACTGCCGTGCTGGCGTACAACGTACTGGCCTTGCTCAAGCGCAGCGTCGAACACGCTCATCGAGAGACTCAGCCTGAGGGCTGGGAGGCTTCGATCTATCACTTGGCGATCCAGGTCAGAGCTGGATATGAGGGCATGCAGATCGCTCTGCCCGTCGAATATCTACCGATCGTCTCAATGGAAAAACTGGCCCAGCGCTTGTTGGAATTAGCCAAGAACATTCAACCCAAGCAAGTCGCCAAAAGCCAACGAGGCCCCAAGGTACCCAAGCCCAGGACATGGGTTCAAGGGACGGCGGTACATGCCCACGTTTCAACAGACAGGGTCATCAAGGCTGCCAAAACGAAAAGACCTTGAAAGGGATGGCC
>NZ_JAQZAA010000078.1:0-18459 GCF_028640875.1 Pseudomonas sp. SBT1-2
GTCTGTAGGAGCGAGGCTTGCCCGCGAAGCGATCTGACAACCACCGCAATCAGAGTTTCCAGGCCCCAGCCTCGGCAAAGAATGCCCGTGCGTTGTCTTCCAGGCTTTCCAGGTGATAGCCGCCTTCCTGCACGATCAAACACGGCAGGCCGAGGCTGCGGATGCGTTCGCCGAGACGGGCGAAACCGGCGCGGGTCACCGCGACTTTGCTTTGTGGGTCGAGTTCGTAGATGTCAAAGCCCAGGGACAGCACCAGCACTTGCGCGTCGAAGGTCTTTACCGCCGCCAGGGCGGTTTCCAGTTGGGCGAGGAAATCGGCTTCGCTGGCGCCGTGGGCCATGGGCAGGTTGAGGTTGTAGCCCAGCCCCGCGCCGCTGCCGCGCTCGTCGGCGAAGCCGGCGACGCCCGGGTAGAAGTTGGTCGGGTCGCCGTGCACCGAGACGTACAGCACGTCGTCGCGCTCGTAGAAGATTTCCTGGATGCCCTGGCCATGGTGCATGTCGGTGTCCAGCACCGCGACCCGGGCGAACTTCTCGCGCAGCACCTGGGCGGCGATCGCCGCGTTGTTCAGGTAGCAGAAGCCGCCGGCGGCTTCGGCCCGGGCGTGGTGGCCCGGCGGGCGGCACAGGGCGTAGGCTGCCGGTTCGCCGTCGAGCAAGGCCCGGGCGCCGGCAATCGCGCTTTGCGCCGACCAGTAGGCCGAACGCCAGGTCAGCTCGCCCACCGGGCAGCTGCCATCGGCCAGGTAACGTGCGGCCTGGGCCAGGATGCCGCGCAGGGCGTTGGGTTCGCGGACGAAGATGTTCGACATCACCTCCTCGCCCCAGTCTTCGGGAATTTCCTTCCAGCGCTGGTGGGCTTCCTTGAGGAATTGCAGATAGGCCGCGCCGTGCACCGCCAGCAGCGGCTCCAGGCCGGCATCCTCCGGTTGCTGCACGTCAAAGCCCAGGGAATGCGCGGCCTGCACCAGGCGCTGGGCGCGCTCGGGCACTTCCTGGGGCGTGCGCATCTGGCCGCGGGAGTAATAGCTGCGCGGGTGGTGCAGCAGCTGTTCGGGGTGGAAAAAACTGCGCATGACCTTCTCCTTATGCAACCTGGCCGGCGCGGGCCAGCACGGCGTTGAGCAATACGTCGGTGCCCTGGCGCACGTCCTCGGGCAAGACGTCTTCGGCTTCGTTGTGGCTCAGGCCGCCGACGCAAGGGATGAAGACCATGGCCGTCGGGCAGAACCGCGCCAGGTGAATCGCGTCGTGGCCGGCGCCGCTGACGATCGATTGTTGAGCGTAGCCCAGGCCGTCCACCGCCTGCTGCACCGCCGCCACGCAGTCGGCATCGAAGGGCGTGGCCGGGCTGATCCAGTGCGGGCTGATGGTCACCTTCAGCTGGCGTCGCTCGGCGATGGCGCCAAGCCGCGCGCGGACCTCCTGCTCCATGGCGGCGATGGCGCTGTCGCGGTGGTGCCGCAAATCGACGGTGAATTGCAACAGGCCGGGAATGGTGTTGCGCGAGGACTTGGCGATGCTCAGCTCGCCGACGGTGGTCAGGCCCTCGGGGGCGAAATCCGTGGCCAGGGTTTCGATCGCCAGGATCATCTGCGCGGCGCCGTAGAGCGCGTCCTTGCGCAGCGGCATCGGCGTGGTGCCGGCGTGGGCGGCCATGCCTTCGACCTGCACGTCGAGCCAGCGGATCGCCTGGCCGCCGCTGACCACGCCGATGCTCTTGGCGTTATCTTCGAGGATCGGCCCCTGCTCGATATGCGCCTCGAAATAGGCATCCACCGCCCCGCCCAGCGGCCGTGTGCCGGCGTAGCCGGTGGCGTGTAGCGCCTCGGCGACGCTGATGCCGCCGGCGTCGCGCACCGCCAAGGCGGTCTCCAGGTCCATGATCCCGGTGAACACCGCCGAGCCGAACATGGCCGGGGTGAAACGCGCGCCCTCCTCGTTGGTCCACACCGCCACTTCCAGCGGCTTGCGGGTCTGGATCTGCAGATCGTTGAGGCGGCGCACCACCTCCAGGCCGGCGAGCACGCCGTACACGCCATCGAAGCGCCCGCCTTCGGGCTGGGTGTCGAGGTGGCTGCCCATCATCACCGGGGCGGCATCGGGATCGCTGCCCGGACGGCGGGCAAACAGGTTGCCAATGGGGTCGACGCTCAGGCTCATGCCGGCCTCCAGGCACCAGCGGGCGAACAGTTCGCGCCCGGCCTTGTCGTCTTCGCTCAGGGCCAGGCGGCAGCTGCCGCCACGGGCGGTCGCGCCGATTTCGGCCATGGCCATCAGGCTCGCCCACAGGCGTTCGCCGTTGATCTTCAACATGCTTCGGTTCTCCGGATGCGATAAAAACTCAAGCCATTTCCAGGCGGTGGGCGGCGGCATGCCGGCGCGCCAGGGCCAGCACGCAGAGCAGCGAGATGGTCGCGATCAGGCTGTAGAACAGCGCCATCGGCCACCACTGGCCGGCGAACTGGTGGGCCAGCCAGGTGCCGATCAGCGGCGTCAGGCCACCGGCCACGGCGCCGCAGACCTGATAGGCCAGGGAGATCGCGGTGTAGCGCACGCGGGTCTCGAACATGCCGCTGACGTAGCCAGCGATCACCGCATAGAAGGACGCCATGCACACCACCGCCAGGGCGATGCCGAGAATGATCAGCGGCGCCTGGCCGCTGCTCACCAGCACGAACATCGGGTACGGCGACGCCATGGCCAGCAACGACGCCAGGCACAGGAAACGCGTGGCGCCGAGCTTCTCGGCGGTCCAGGCCGCCAGCGGCTGGATGCAGAACTGGATGATTGCCACCACGAACAGGCATTCCAGGATCAGCGAACGCGGCAACCCCAGTTGCTGGGTGCTGTAGGCAATCATGAAGGTGTTGGTGAAATACACCCCGGCGATGCCCAGGGTATTGGCGCCGATGCACAGCAGCAGCGGGCGCCAGGCGCTTTGCAGCACTTCCATCACCGGCGCCTGCTCCTTGCGCTGGGCCTTGTGCGCCTGCTCGCGGCTGGCGAGGAATTCCGGCGACTCATTGACCCCCAGGCGAATCGCCAGGCCCACCACCAGCAACAGTGCGCTGGCGAGGAACGGCAGGCGCCAGCCCCAGCTCATCAGGTCTTCTTCGGGCAGGCGGGTGACTGTGCTGAAAGCCAGCAGCGACAGGATCAACCCGGCCGGGCTGCCCAGTTGGGCGAAAGAGGCGAAGAAGTTACGCCGGCCCTTGGGCGCATGCTCGCCGGCCATCAACACCGCCCCGCCCCACTCGCCACCGACGGCAATGCCCTGGACGATGCGCAGCAGGATCAGCAGCACCGGCGCCGTCGCGCCGATCTGTGCATAAGTCGGCAGCAGGCCGATGCACACCGTGACCACGCCCATCATCAGCAGGGTGATCACCAGGGACTTCTTGCGCCCGATGCGATCGCCGATATGGCCGAACACGATGCCGCCCAGTGGCCGGGCGAAGAAGCCCACGGCGAAGGTGCCGAAGGCCGCCATGGTGCTGAACAGTTTGTCGTCGGAGGGGAAGAACAAGGCGCCGAACACCAGCGCCGCAGCGGTGGCGTAGATGTAGAAGTCGTACCACTCGATCATGGTGCCGATAAAGGCGGCCGCCGCCGCACGGCGCGGCTGGGGCGAAGCGGAAGGCTTCATGGATCGTGCTCCTTTGATTATTTTTCTGGCAGGAGAGAACGGGAACGCAGAGGCACTCTGGCGGCGCCTGTCTGGGAGGGATTTATCGTCGCGGGCCTATAATTAGTCAATTTTCTATTTATTATTCTGATTATTACCTCTGCTTATTATCAGCCCTACCCTTCGACCCAGAGCCCTGCACCATGTCCAACCGCCTACCCGACCGCCTGCTCAACGACCGCCTGGACTGGAACCTGCTGCGCACCTTTCGGGTGATCGGCCAGGAGCTGAGCATCAGCCGCGCGGCCGCCCGCCTGCACCTGACCCAGCCGGCGGTGAGCCAGGCCCTCAAGCGCCTGGAGGAACAATTGGGCCGCCAGTTGATTGCCCGGCGCGGGCCACGTTTTGCCTTGACCGAAATCGGCGAGCAGATCTTCCACCTGGCCGGCGAGATCTACGGGCAGATGTCCCAGGTCAGCGGCGTGTTGGAGCAGCCGGCCGACGAGGTGATCGGCAAGGTGCGCCTGCTGATGATCAGCCGGATCTTTTCCGAGCGTTTCGATGACTTCCTCGCCGACTTCCATCGCCAGCATCCGCGGGTCGACCTGGAGATCGAGGTGATGCGCAGCTCGGACATCGTCAGCGCCCTGCAGGAAAAAACCGCGACCCTCGGCCTGAGCCTCAACCGCCGGCCCCAGCCGCGCCTGGAACAGCGGTTGTTCCTGCGCCAGCGCTATGCGTTTTTCTGCGGCAAGCACCATGCCCTGTTCGGCCAGCAGAAGGTGGCCGAAGGCGATTTGCAGCGGGAGAATTTTGTCAGTTTCACCAGCGACCAGATCGGCGGCATGCTCTCGCCGCTGACCATCTTTCGCGACCAGCAGGGTTTCAGCGGGCGCATCGTCGCCTCGTCGCCAAGCCTGGAGGAAGTGCGGCGCCTGGTGATCGCCGGCTACGGCATCGGCTGCCTGCCCGAGCATGTGGTAGCAGCCGATGTCGAGGCCGGGCTGCTGTGGCGCCTGCCGCCCCACGACGGCATCGCCGACGTCGACATCCATCTGCTGTGGAACCGTGAACAGCGCATGAGCCGCGCCGAGACGGTCTTTATCGAAACCTTGCAGGCCTGCCTGGGCGCTCAGTAACCCTGGGCTCTGTCCACTTCGTTCAACAGCGGCTCGCCGGCTTGCAGGCGCCGCAGGTTGTCCGCCACCTGCTCGGCAATGCAATCGTGGGAGGCCGCCGAGGCCATGTGCGGAGTGAGGGTGACCCCGGGCGTGGTCCACAGCGGATCATCGGCCGGCAGCGGTTCCTGCTCGAACACGTCGAGCAAGGCGCCGCGCAGTTGGCCGCTGGCCAGGGCCTGGCGCAAGTCGTCGAGGTTGAGGTGGCCACCCCGCCCGACATTGACCAGCGCCGCACCGCGGGCCAGCCGGGCAAAGCTGTCTCGCCCGAGAATGCCGCGGGTCTCGGCAGTCAGCGGCAACAGGTTGATCAGCAGCTCCACTGCATCGAGAAAGGGCTCCAGTTGCCCCGGCCCGACGAAGGTCTGCACCCCCGCCAGGCTCTTGGCACTGCGAGCCCAGCCACGCACGTCGTAGCCGGCGGCGGCCAGGTCGAGGGCAATGGCGCTACCCAGGGAACCCAGGCCCATGACCCCGACCTTGAACTGCCGCGCCGGCCGTTGCAGCGGTCGCTCCCAGTGCCGTTCGCGCTGCTGCTCCAGCACCCGGTCGAAGCCGCGGTGATAGTGGATCACCGCCCAGCGCAGGTACTCGGTCATGCCCTGGCGGTGCCCCGGGTCCACCACCCGGCAGATCGGCAGGTCCGGGCACGAAGGGTCGTGTTCCAGATGGTCGATACCGGCCGCCACCGAGTGAATCACTTGCAGGTTGGGCAAACGCCCCAGACTGCCGGCGGGTGGAAACCAGCAGGCGGCCATGGGTGCCTCGGCGGCACGCGGGTCGTCGGCCAGTACCGCCTGCACCTGTGGCACGCAGCGGGCGAAGGCGGCCTGCAGTTGCTTGAGCAACAGGCTGTCGCGGGACAGCAGCACCACGATGCTCATGACAGATAGGACTCGCGCTGGGACTCGATCAGGGTCAGGGCGGCTTCCCAGGCCAGTTCGATGATGTTGTCGGCGTCGTCGCGTTCGAACTGTTCGGCGGTGTGGGCACAGACTTCCGGCGACGGGTAGTTCAGCTCGCAACCGCCGGCCAGCGCCTGGACCTGGGCCTGGCAGGCGCGCTCGAGGAAATGGATCTCCTGGAAGGCATGGGCGACGCTAGCACCGCCCACCAACAGGCCGTGGTTGCGCAGGATCATCGCCTTGTGCGGGCCGAGGTCGGCGATCAGGCGCTCGCGCTCGTCGAGGGACAGGGCGATGCCTTCATAGGTGTGGTACGCCAGCTTGCCGTAGAACTTCAGCGCATGCTGGCTGATGGGCAACAGCCCCTGCTTCTGCGCGGCCACCGCCATGCCGGCGGCGGTGTGGGTGTGGATCACGCAGTTGAGGTCCGGGCGCGCCATGTGGATCGCCGAGTGAATGACGAAGCCGGCGGCGTTGACCCGATGCCCGGCGTAGTGCGGATCGACGATGCGCCCTTGCTGGTCGATGCGCACCAGGTCGCTGGCACGCATACGGTCGAAAATCACCCCGTAGCGGTTGATCAAAAAGTGATGCTCGGGCCCTGGAATGCGCAGGGTGATGTGGGTGTCGATCAGGTCGGTCATGCGAAAGTGCGCGACCAGTCGATACAGGGCCGCCAGCTCGCAGCGGGCCTGCCATTCAATCGGGCTCATGTGTTCAGGTTTGCTCACGAATACACCTCTTTGGCAGCGTGGTGGACGGTAGGGTTGGCGCGCAGCCGGGCCAGGCCGCAGACGCCGATCAATGACAGGGCAGAGAGCAGGCTGAAGAACGCCGCCAGCGGCAGCCACTGCCCCGAGAATTTGCTGGCCAGCAAGGTGCCGATCAGCGGCGTGCTGCCACCGGCGACCGCGCAGGCCAGTTGGTAGGCGATGGAGATCCCCGAGTAGCGCAGGTGCACCGGGAAGGCCTGGGTCATGTAGCCGGCGATCACCGCGTACAGCGCCGAGAGAATCACCACCGCCAGGGCGATGCCGAGGGTCATCAGCACAATGTTCTGGGTGCCGACCAACAGGAACATCGGGTACGGCGTGGCCATGCACAGCAGCGCCACCCACTTGAGGAAGCGCCCCTCGCCGATACGCTCGGCCAGCAACGCGGAGAGCGGCTGCGACAGCAGTTGGATGATCGTCACCAGGAACAGGCAATCGAGAATGGTCGCCCGGGAAATGCCCTGGTACTGGGTGACGTAGGTGATCATGAAGGTGTTGGTGAAGAAGAAGCCGGCCGAACCGATGGTCACCGCGGCGGCGGCGAACAGGATCTGCTTCCAGCAGCTGCGCAGCACTTCCATCACCGGGTACTGGGCGGTCTCATTGTTGGCCCGGGCCTTGGCGAACTCTGGCGACTCGTGCACGCCGGAGCGGATCATCAGGCCGAACATCATCAGCACGCCGCTGGCGAGGAATGGCAGGCGCCACCCCCAGTCGAGGAAGTCCTGCTGGTCGAGGCTGGTCACCAGGCGGAAGGCGATCAACGCCAGCAGCAGGCCGGCCGGGCTGCCGAGCTGGGCAAAGGAAGCGTAGAAAGTCTTGCGCCTGGCCGGAGCATGTTCGCTGGCCATCAGCACCGCCCCGCCCCACTCGCCGCCCACGGAAATGCCCTGGATGATGCGCAGCACGATCAGGCCGATGGGCGCCCAGATACCGACGCTGGCATAGCTGGGCAACAGGCCGATGCCGGTGGTGGCCAGGCCCATCAGCGCCATGGTCACCAGCAGCATTTTCTTGCGCCCGAGGCGATCGCCCAGATGGCCGAACACCATGCCGGCCATGGGCCGGGCGATGAAGCCCACGGCGAAGCTGCCGAAGGCCGCCAGGGTGCTCATCACCGGGTCGCTGCTGGGAAAGAACACCTGACCGAGGACCAGGGCCGCAGCCGTGGCGTAGATGTAGAAGTCGTAGAACTCGATGGTCGTGCCGATAAAGGCCGCCGCCGCGGCTCTGCGCGGTTGAGGGGTGGTGTGCATGCAAGGACCCTGTGTAATTGTAGTTTTGGGCAGGTGCGGAAGGCTTGGATCACGGCGCTCTGCGGCGCTTGTGGGCTTTATCGCTGGCGTGCCAGGATTAGTCAATTTTCAAATCCTTATCCTTGCTATTAGCACAGCTACTAGATGGAGCCGCCATGCCTACACCACTCTCCACGTCCAACCCCTGGGTCGGCCGGCGTTTCCTCAACGATCGCCTGGACTGGAACCTGCTGCGCACCTACCTGGTGATCGGCCAGGAAGGCAGCATGAGCCGCGCCGCCGCGCGCCTGCACATCACCCAGTCGGCGGTCAGCCAGGCCCTCAAGCGCCTGGAGGAACAGCTCGATTGCGTGTTGATCGCCCGCAGCGGACGGCGCTTCGAGCTGACGGAAACCGGGGAGGAAGTGCTGCGCATCGCCACCGATATCTATGGCGATATTTCGCGCCTGGGCACCGTGGTGGAGAGCCGCAACGACGACGTGGTGGGCAAGATCCGCATCCTCACCGTCAGCGGCGTGCAGGCGCCGCACTACGATGAGTTCCTCGCCGATTTCCATGAGGCCCACCCGAAAATCGAGCTGGAAGTCGAGGTGATGGGCAGCTCGGACATCATCAGTTCGCTGCTGCAAAAGACCGCGACCCTGGGGGTCGGGTTATGCCGTCTGCCGCAGCCCAGGCTGGAGCAGCGGGTGCTGTTTCGCGAGCGGTATGCCTACTTCTGCGGCCAGCGTCACCGGCTGTTCGGCCAGCAGAATCTGAGCCTGCAACAACTGGCCAACGAGAACTTCGTCAGCTTCACCAGCGACCAGTTGGGGGGCAACCTGTCACCGCTGACGCTGTTTCGCGACCAGCAGGGCTTTACCGGCAAGATCGTCGCCTCCTCCACCAGTTTCGAAGAGATTTATCGCCTGGTCTGCGCAGGGTTCGGTATCGGCTGTCTGCCGATCCACCTGGTCAAACGGAATGTCGAGCAAGGGCTGCTCTGGCGTTTGCCGCCGGACGAGGGCGTGGTGGATTTCGATATCCAGCTGCTGTGGCACCGGGAACAGAAGATGAGCCAGGCCGAAACCCTGTTCCTGGACAGCATCCAGCACATGCTCAGTATTCGTGAGCAGGTGCCGGACAGCCTGATGTTCAAATGACTCAGGCGTGGGGAACGTCCGGCCCCTTGCCGGGGCTGGCGTATTGCGGCTTCAGGTGGCCTTGCTGGTCGAGCAGCCAGGCATCCATGACCTGACGCACCACCGGCCCCGCGACCCGGCCACCGGCCTCGCCGTTCTCGATCATCACCGCCACCACGATCTGCGGGTGCTCGGCCGGGGCGAAACCGACGAACAGGGCATTGTCGCGATGACGCTCGTGGGTCTTGAGCCGGTTGTAACGCTCGCCCTGCTTGATCGCCACCACCTGCGCCGTACCGCTCTTGCCGGCGATGCGGTATTGCGCGCCGGCCGCTGCGTCGCGCGCGGTGCCGCGGGGCGCGTGCATCACCATCTGCATGCCATGGCTGACCAGGTCCCAGTCGACCGGGTCCTTGAGCTGGATATTCGGCATCGGGTGTTCGTCCACCGGCGCCACGCCATCGACGGTCTTGGCCAGATGAGGGCGATTCCACACACCCTTGTTGGCGATCAGCGCCGTCGCCTGGGCCAGCTGCAATGGAGTGACCTGCATGTAGCCTTGGCCGATGCCGAGAATCACCGTCTCGCCGGGGAACCACGGCTGGCGCCGGGTGGCGCGCTTCCAGGCCTGGGACGGCATCAGCCCCGATGCTTCCTCGAACATGTCCAGGGAGACTTTCTCGCCCAGGCCGAACATCGCCAGGTAATCGTGCAGGCGGTCGATACCGAGCTTGTGCGCCAGGTCGTAGAAGTAGGTGTCGTTGGAGCGCATGATCGCCGCGTCCAGGTCCACCCAGCCGTCGCCGCTGTGGTTCCAGTTGCGGTATTTGTGGTCGACGTCCGGCAGTTGGTAGTAACCCGGATCGAACACCCGGGTCGAGGCGTTGACCACCCCGGAATCCAGCCCGGCGATCGCCACTTCCGGCTTGATGGTCGACCCCGGCGCATACAGGCCGCGCAGCACGCGGTTGAACAGCGGCCGGTCGATGGAGTCGCGTAACGCGCTGTACTCCTTGAAGCTGATGCCGGTGACGAACAGGTTCGGGTCGAAGCTCGGCTTGCTGACCATGGCCAGCACTTCGCCGGTCTGCGGATCGAGGGCCACCACCGATCCGCGACGGTCGCCCAGGGCCGCCTCGGCCGCCTCTTGCAACTTCACGTCGAGGCTGAGCACGATGTTTTTTCCAGGGATCGGATCGGTGTGCTTGAGCACCCGCATGACCCGGCCCTGGGCGTTGGTTTCCACCTCTTCATAGCCGACATGGCCATGCAGCTCGGACTCGTAGAAGCGCTCGATCCCGGTCTTGCCGATCGACTGGGTGCCGCGGTATTCCACCGAGTCCAGGACCTTGGCTTCCTTCTCGTTGATGCGCCCGACATAGCCGATGGAATGGGCGAAGTGCGCGCCCATCGGATAGTGCCGCACGAACTGCGCCTCGACCTCCAGCCCCGGCAGGCGGTACTCGTTGACCGCCAGCACGGCGATCTGCTCTTCGGTCAGTTCATAGAACAGGGTGACCGGCACGAATGGGTGGCGTGACTGCTTCAGCGCCTTGTCGAACAGGACTCGGTCTTCGGCGGGCAGGTGCAGCAGGCTGACCACCTGGTCCAGCTCGCCTTTGAGGTCGGTGGTGCGCTCACGGGTAATGGTCAGGTTGAAACTGGGACGGTTGTCGGCCAGCAGCACGCCGTTGCGGTCGTAGATCAGGCCGCGGGTCGGGGTGATGGGCAGCACGTGCACACGATTGTTTTCGGAGATGGTCGAGTGATAGTCGAACTCGACCACCTGCAGGAAATACAGGCGCCCGATCAGGGTGCAGGTGATGGCGACCACCAACAGGGCACAGGCCAACAGTCTTTTGTTGACCAGCTGCGTCTCTTTTTCGTGGTCCTTGATCGGTATCGGTTCAGGCATTGCTACAGCTTCTCGTGGAATAGTGAACGCTGGTCCGTGCGGGTGAATGTCGGTCCCTTGAAAAACGAGCTGCACCATACCAAAAACCGCCCTGGCGCTTTCATGAAGAATTCGGCCGATTCGTGATGCCCGCTCAAGATTGTTGTTCCGATTCATGCATTTTTCCGTGAGCCGGGCCTGGGGATACTGCTGCCCTGTAATCCCTATGACCGTCTTGCCACGGGCGAGACGCTGGAGCCTTTCATGCACCCTCGTTTTCAACGCCTGCTTGGCAGGAACAACTTTTCCATCGGCCTGGAACTGCCCCTGGACAACGACTGGTCCAGCGATGGCCAACGCCTGCGCCAGATCGCAGGTCGCCCCTTCGGCGTGCCGGACCTCAAGCAACATGCAACCCTCGCCCGTTTGGCGGACCAGGCCGGCTTTCGTGCGCTGTGGGTACGTGATGTGCCGGTGTACGACCCGAATTTCGGCGATGCCGCTCAGGTCTTCGAAACCTTTTCCTATCTCGGCTACCTGGCCGGTATCACGCACAACATCATGCTCGGGACCGCCGCGGTGGTCCTGCCGCTGCGTCAGCCGTGGCTGACCCTCAAGGCGGCCAACAGCATCGACGAGTTGAGCGATGGTCGCTTGCTGCTGGGGGTCGCCAGTGGTGACCGGCCGATGGAGTATCCGCTGTTCGGCGTCGATTACGCCCAGCGTGGGGAGCTCTTTCGCGATGCGGTCGAGCTGCTGCACAGCCAGGGGCAGGATCGCTTGCCCGAGGGCGCGCATCTGCTGCCACAGCGTCCTGAAGCCGCACCGCTGCTGGTGGCCGGACTGAGCCAGCAATCACCGGCCTGGATCGGTGCACACATGGACGGCTGGCTGGCCTATCCGGGCACCTCGGAGGAGCACCGCCGACGCGTCGCGCTCTGGCGTGAGGTCGGTGGCGACAAACCCTACATCAGCTTCGTCCACCTGGACCTCGCCGCTGACCCGCACGCCCCCATGCAGCGCCTGCGCTTTGGCGGCCGCTGTGGGCGCCTGGCATTGATCGACGAGTTGCAGGCCCTGCGAGAAGCGGGCGTGCAGCATGTCGGCCTGCATCTGCGGCGCAGCGAACGTCCGGTGGCCGAGGCCATCGAGGAAATTGCCGAATTCGTACTGCCGAGGTTTCACCATGCCAACTGAATACAACGCCTGGGGCTGGACCGCAGGGGCCGGCCTGGAAGGCCTTCAACTGATCCGCAAGGTATTGCCGCAACCGGGGCCCAAGGAAGTGTTGATCGCCAATACCGCGATCGCCCTCAACCCGGTGGACTGGAAGATCATCGAGTGGGGGCATGCCGATTGGCATAGCGGCCGGGTGCCTGGTGTCGATGGCGTCGGGGTGGTGGTGGCCGCGGGAGCCGCAGTGACGCTGAAGGTCGGTACGCGGGTGGCTTATCACCAGTCGCTGAGCCGTGATGGCAGCTTCGCCGAGTATTGCCTGCTCGATGCCGATGCGGCGCTGCCGGTTCCTGAGTCACTGGATGACGCGGTTGCCGCCAGCCTGCCCTGCCCCGGCCTGACCGCCTTGCAGGCGCTGGATAAAGTCCCCGTTGTAGGTGCACGTGATGTGCTGGTGGTGGGGGCTGGCGGGGCAGTGGGTTCGCTGCTGGTTCAGTTGGCGGCGCAACGCGGTCTGCGGGTGTGGGCGACAGCGTCCGCCAAGCACCATGCGCGGTTGCTGGCGCAGGGCGCGGCCGGGGTCTTCGACTATCAGGCAGCCACTTGGCAAACCGAGCTGCAATCACGGTTGGGGGAACGTCGCCTGCATGCGCTGTTCGATACCGTCAGCGGCGCTCACGCGCGCGGCCTGGCAGCGCTGCTGGGCTACAACGGGCACCTGGTGTGCATTCAGGATCGTCAGGAGACGACGCCATTGCCGGCGTTCAGCACCGCGATCTCACTCCATGAGGTGGCCCTCAACAGCATTCACGCTTACGGCAGCCGGGTCGACTGGCAACAGCTACGTCAGTACGCCGAACAACTGATGAGCCAAACCGTATCAGGACTGCTGCAACCTGCACCGCTGATTGAATTCGACTTCAACCAACTGCCGGAGAAACTGCGGGCATTGAAGAGTGGCGAGCAGCATGGCAAGTGGGTAACCCGGCTAACGCACAACAGCCTGGGACGTTAACGCCGGTCAAGGGTGCCTTCGGCTTGAGACAGTCTTGAGTCGAAGCACGCTGCTCTCTGGTGACTGGAAAGGTTTTTCTGCGCAAAAAAACAAAACCCCAATTGCTTTCGCAATTGGGGTTTCGGAATTTAATCTTGACGATGACCTACTCTCACATGGGGAAACCCCACACTACCATCGGCGATGCATCGTTTCACTTCTGAGTTCGGGATGGGATCAGGTGGTTCCAATGCTCTATGGTCGTCAAGAAATTCGGTGTGCCGACTCGTCTTTCGACGCTTCAGCAAATTGGGTATGTAATAGCTTTGTGGTGCTTTTGTGAGTAGTGCAAACTTTCGGTTCGTTTCGTCTTCACACACCGCAACTCGCTCTTAAGCAAATTGCTTGGGTGTTATATGGTCAAGCCTCACGGGCAATTAGTATTGGTTAGCTCAACGCCTCACAGCGCTTACACACCCAACCTATCAACGTCGTAGTCTTCGACGGCCCTTCAGGGAACTCAAGGTTCCAGTGAGATCTCATCTTGAGGCAAGTTTCCCGCTTAGATGCTTTCAGCGGTTATCTTTTCCGAACATAGCTACCCGGCAATGCCACTGGCGTGACAACCGGAACACCAGAGGTTCGTCCACTCCGGTCCTCTCGTACTAGGAGCAGCCCCTCTCAAATCTCAAACGTCCACGGCAGATAGGGACCGAACTGTCTCACGACGTTCTAAACCCAGCTCGCGTACCACTTTAAATGGCGAACAGCCATACCCTTGGGACCGGCTTCAGCCCCAGGATGTGATGAGCCGACATCGAGGTGCCAAACACCGCCGTCGATATGAACTCTTGGGCGGTATCAGCCTGTTATCCCCGGAGTACCTTTTATCCGTTGAGCGATGGCCCTTCCATACAGAACCACCGGATCACTAAGACCTACTTTCGTACCTGCTCGACGTGTCTGTCTCGCAGTCAAGCGCGCTTTTGCCTTTATACTCTACGACCGATTTCCGACCGGTCTGAGCGCACCTTCGTACTCCTCCGTTACTCTTTAGGAGGAGACCGCCCCAGTCAAACTACCCACCATACACTGTCCTCGATCCGGATAACGGACCTGAGTTAGAACCTCAAAGTTGCCAGGGTGGTATTTCAAGGATGGCTCCACGCGAACTGGCGTCCACGCTTCAAAGCCTCCCACCTATCCTACACAAGCAAATTCAAAGTCCAGTGCAAAGCTATAGTAAAGGTTCACGGGGTCTTTCCGTCTAGCCGCGGATACACTGCATCTTCACAGCGATTTCAATTTCACTGAGTCTCGGGTGGAGACAGCGCCGCCATCGTTACGCCATTCGTGCAGGTCGGAACTTACCCGACAAGGAATTTCGCTACCTTAGGACCGTTATAGTTACGGCCGCCGTTTACCGGGGCTTCGATCAAGAGCTTCGCGTTAGCTAACCCCATCAATTAACCTTCCGGCACCGGGCAGGCGTCACACCCTATACGTCCACTTTCGTGTTTGCAGAGTGCTGTGTTTTTAATAAACAGTCGCAGCGGCCTGGTATCTTCGACCGGCATGGGCTTACGGAGCAAGTCCTTCACCCTCACCGGCGCACCTTCTCCCGAAGTTACGGTGCCATTTTGCCTAGTTCCTTCACCCGAGTTCTCTCAAGCGCCTTGGTATTCTCTACCCAACCACCTGTGTCGGTTTGGGGTACGGTTCCTAGTTATCTGAAGCTTAGAAGCTTTTCTTGGAAGCATGGCATCAACCACTTCGTCACCTGAAAGGTAACTCGTCATCAGCTCTCGGCCTTAGAACCCCGGATTTACCTAAGATTCCAGCCTACCACCTTAAACTTGGACAACCAACGCCAAGCTGGCCTAGCCTTCTCCGTCCCTCCATCGCAATAACTAGAAGTACAGGAATATTAACCTGTTTTCCATCGACTACGCTTTTCAGCCTCGCCTTAGGGACCGACTAACCCTGCGTCGATTAACGTTGCGCAGGAAACCTTGGTCTTTCGGCGTGGGTGTTTTTCACACCCATTGTCGTTACTCATGTCAGCATTCGCACTTCTGATACCTCCAGCAAGCTTCTCAACTCACCTTCACAGGCTTACAGAACGCTCCTCTACCGCATCACTTACGTGATACCCGTAGCTTCGGTGTATGGTTTGAGCCCCGTTACATCTTCCGCGCAGGCCGACTCGACTAGTGAGCTATTACGCTTTCTTTAAAGGGTGGCTGCTTCTAAGCCAACCTCCTAGCTGTCTAAGCCTTCCCACATCGTTTCCCACTTAACCATAACTTTGGGACCTTAGCTGACGGTCTGGGTTGTTTCCCTTTTCACGACGGACGTTAGCACCCGCCGTGTGTCTCCCATGCTCGGCACTTGTAGGTATTCGGAGTTTGCATCGGTTTGGTAAGTCGGGATGACCCCCTAGCCGAAACAGTGCTCTACCCCCTACAGTGATACATGAGGCGCTACCTAAATAGCTTTCGAGGAGAACCAGCTATCTCCGAGCTTGATTAGCCTTTCACTCCGATCCACAGGTCATCCGCTAACTTTTCAACGGTAGTCGGTTCGGTCCTCCAGTCAGTGTTACCTAACCTTCAACCTGCCCATGGATAGATCGCCCGGTTTCGGGTCTATACCCAGCGACTAAACGCCCTATTAAGACTCGCTTTCGCTACGCCTCCCCTATTCGGTTAAGCTCGCCACTGAATATAAGTCGCTGACCCATTATACAAAAGGTACGCAGTCACAGAACAAAGTCTGCTCCCACTGCTTGTACGCATACGGTTTCAGGATCTATTTCACTCCCCTCTCCGGGGTTCTTTTCGCCTTTCCCTCACGGTACTAGTTCACTATCGGTCAGTCAGTAGTATTTAGCCTTGGAGGATGGTCCCCCCATATTCAGACAAAGTTTCTCGTGCTCCGTCCTACTCGATTTCATGACTAAGAGACTTTCGCGTACAGGGCTATCACCCACTATGGCCGCACTTTCCAGAGCGTTCCGCTAATCTCAAAGCCACTTAAGGGCTAGTCCCCGTTCGCTCGCCACTACTAAGGGAATCTCGGTTGATTTCTTTTCCTCAGGGTACTTAGATGTTTCAGTTCCCCTGGTTCGCCTCTTGCACCTATGTATTCAGTACAAGATAACCATCTTATGATGGCTGGGTTCCCCCATTCAGACATCTCCGGATCAAAGTCTGTTTGCCGACTCCCCGAAGCTTTTCGCAGGCTACCACGTCTTTCATCGCCTCTGACTGCCAAGGCATCCACCGTATGCGCTTCTTCACTTGACCATATAACCCCAAGCAATCTGGTTATACTGTGAAGACGACATTCGCCGAAAATTCGCGATTAAACTCACAAATTTTACCTTAGCCTGAATAAACACCAGTGAAAGTGCTATCCAGTCTATCTTTCTATCACATACCCAAATTTTTAAAGAACGATTCTGATAAAGATCAGAAATCAACATTCATCGCCAATCAGCGGAATGCTCATTTCTAAGCTTTAAACGATGGACACCAATCTGTAATGGTGGAGCCAAGCGGGATCGAACCGCTGACCTCCTGCGTGCAAGGCAGGCGCTCTCCCAGCTGAGCTATGGCCCCGTATCGCTACAGGGTGCACCAGTAATTGGTGGGTCTGGGCAGATTCGAACTGCCGACCTCACCCTTATCAGGGGTGCGCTCTAACCAACTGAGCTACAGACCCAATCGTCTTCTTCAATGAATCAAGCAATTCGTGTGGGAGCTTATGAAGCAGCTGATGTCGTCGATTAAGGAGGTGATCCAGCCGCAGGTTCCCCTACGGCTACCTTGTTACGACTTCACCCCAGTCATGAATCACACCGTGGTAACCGTCCTCCCGAAGGTTAGACTAGCTACTTCTGGTGCAACCCACTCCCATGGTGTGACGGGCGGTGTGTACAAGGCCCGGGAACGTATTCACCGCGACATTCTGATTCGCGATTACTAGCGATTCCGACTTCACGCAGTCGAGTTGCAGACTGCGATCCGGACTACGATCGGTTTTATGGGATTAGCTCCACCTCGCGGCTTGGCAACCCTCTGTACCGACCATTGTAGCACGTGTGTAGCCCAGGCCGTAAGGGCCATGATGACTTGACGTCATCCCCACCTTCCTCCGGTTTGTCACCGGCAGTCTCCTTAGAGTGCCCACCATTACGTGCTGGTAACTAAGGACAAGGGTTGCGCTCGTTACGGGACTTAACCCAACATCTCACGACACGAGCTGACGACAGCCATGCAGCACCTGTCTCAATGTTCCCGAAGGCACCAATCCATCTCTGGAAAGTTCATTGGATGTCAAGGCCTGGTAAGGTTCTTCGCGTTGCTTCGAATTAAACCACATGCTCCACCGCTTGTGCGGGCCCCCGTCAATTCATTTGAGTTTTAACCTTGCGGCCGTACTCCCCAGGCGGTCAACTTAATGCGTTAGCTGCGCCACTAAGAGCTCAAGGCTCCCAACGGCTAGTTGACATCGTTTACGGCGTGGACTACCAGGGTATCTAATCCTGTTTGCTCCCCACGCTTTCGCACCTCAGTGTCAGTATCAGTCCAGGTGGTCGCCTTCGCCACTGGTGTTCCTTCCTATATCTACGCATTTCACCGCTACACAGGAAATTCCACCACCCTCTACCATACTCTAGCTCGCCAGTTTTGGATGCAGTTCCCAGGTTGAGCCCGGGGATTTCACATCCAACTTAACGAACCACCTACGCGCGCTTTACGCCCAGTAATTCCGATTAACGCTTGCACCCTCTGTATTACCGCGGCTGCTGGCACAGAGTTAGCCGGTGCTTATTCTGTCGGTAACGTCAAAATACTCACGTATTAGGTAAGTACCCTTCCTCCCAACTTAAAGTGCTTTACAATCCGAAGACCTTCTTCACACACGCGGCATGGCTGGATCAGGCTTTCGCCCATTGTCCAATATTCCCCACTGCTGCCTCCCGTAGGAGTCTGGACCGTGTCTCAGTTCCAGTGTGACTGATCATCCTCTCAGACCAGTTACGGATCGTCGCCTTGGTGAGCCATTACCTCACCAACTAGCTAATCCGACCTAGGCTCATCTGATAGCGCAAGGCCCGAAGGTCCCCTGCTTTCTCCCGTAGGACGTATGCGGTATTAGCGTCCGTTTCCGAACGTTATCCCCCACTACCAGGCAGATTCCTAGGCATTACTCACCCGTCCGCCGCTCTCAAGAGAAGCAAGCTTCTCTCTACCGCTCGACTTGCATGTGTTAGGCCTGCCGCCAGCGTTCAATCTGAGCCATGATCAAACTCTTCAGTTCAAACATCTTTGGGTTTTGAGAAAACCCTAAACTTGGCTCAGCAATCGTTGGTTACATCTTTGATTTCTCGCGGAGTAACTTGTGATGCTGATAATCTTTCTGACTATCAGTCTGACTCCACAAGCACCCACACGAATTGCTTGATTCAGTTGTTAAAGAGCGGTTGGTTAAGTCTTTCGTCTCAACCGAGGCGCGCATTCTACAGCA
>NZ_JAQZAA010000079.1:0-57042 GCF_028640875.1 Pseudomonas sp. SBT1-2
ACAACGCCGTACATCTGATACACCGCGTTATCGTTCATCGCGGGCAAGCCTCGCTCCTACAAAGCCAGGGTCATTTCACCTGCCCCAGATTGGCCTCGCTGAGGTCCAGCTCACCCAGGACCTCGCGCAACACGTCGTCGCCGATCTGGTGCTGGCGGCTCAACCGATATAACTCCAGCCGCTGCGCCCGCAGCGCTTTCAAACGTAACTTGCGCTCCAGCAAGTCCATCTGAAACGCCAATGCCTGGGCTTCGGCGGAATCGTTGAACACCTCCAGTTGATGGCGATATTCCGACATCAACCGCCCCTTGAGCTCGGTGGCCAGCGCCGCCTGGGCCGCATCCGGCGAGTTGGCCGCATCGGCCACTTCCTCGGCTTCCAGGGCATGGATCGCCGCCTCGGCGGTTTTGCGCCAGGCGTCACGCACTTCGGCGTGGCGCTTCTCGTCGGGGCTCTTCTGGATGCCCCGCAGCAACAGCGGCAGGGCGATACAGGCGGCAATCAGCGACAACAGGATCACCCCCGCGGCAATGAAGATCAGCAGGTCGCGCTCGGGGAAAGCCTCGCCCGCCCCCAGCAACAGCGGCACCGACATGACGCCCGCCAGGGTCACCGCCCCCCGTACCCCGCCAAGCGTCAGCAACCAGCAGGAACGCGCGGTCGGCACCAGCGTCAGCTCACCCTTGCCACGCCAGCGGCGCAACAGGCCGGACAGGCGCCAGATGCTTTGCACCCAGATAAAACGCAGCACCAGCAGCACCAGGAAGATCGCCCCGACATCCAGGCAGCGATAGAACAGGGTCGGCCACAAGGTGGTTTCATGGCTGACCACGGCCTTGATGATGTCGGGCAGTTGCAGGCCCAACAGCAGGAAGATCAGGCCGTTGAAGGCGAATTCCAGCAGCGACCAGACACTGCGGTTGAGCAAGCGGGTGCTGGTCTGCCGGGGCAACAGGTCGAGCCAGCTCTGCATCATCCCCGCCGCCACCGCCGAGAGGATGCCCGAGGCTCCCAGGCGCTCGGCCAGCACGTAGGCGGCGAACGGCAGCAACAGCATGAACACCACGTGGGTCGCCGGGTCATCCCAGCCGCGGGCGATCATCCAGGCACGCAAGCGCCCCACCAGCCAGCTCAGGGCCACGCCGACCGCCAGGCCACCCACCGCCACCAGGACAAAGGTCAGGCTGGCATTGGCCAGGGAAAACACCCCGGTCACGGCCGCCGCCAGGGCGAACTTGAAGGTCACCAGGCCGGAAGCGTCGTTCATCAGCGCCTCGCCCTGGAGCATGTGCATCAAGGGCGTCGGCAGGCGGTTCTGGGAAATCGCCGAGACCGCCACGGCGTCGGTCGGCGACAGTACTGCCGCCAGGGCAAAGGCCACCGGCAAGGGAATGGTCGGCAACAACCAGTGAATGAAGTAACCAGCGCCCACCACCGTGAATAGCACCAGGCCTACGGCCAGGGTCAGGATCGGCCCGCGCAGGCGCCACAGCTCACGCTTGGGCATGCGCCAGCCATCGGAGAACAGCAGCGGCGGCAGGAACAGGAATAGAAACAATTCCGGGTCCAGGGCCACGTGCAGCCCCAGGGTGGGCCAGGCCAACAAGGCCCCGGCGGCGATCTGCACCAGCGGCAACGGCAACGGAATCACCCGTCCGACCAGCCGCGAGAGACTCACCAGCATCAGCAGGATAAGGACGGTATAAGCG
Source organism: Pseudomonas sp. SBT1-2 (assembly GCF_028640875.1). Classification (NCBI taxonomy): domain Bacteria; kingdom Pseudomonadati; phylum Pseudomonadota; class Gammaproteobacteria; order Pseudomonadales; family Pseudomonadaceae; genus Pseudomonas; species Pseudomonas sp. SBT1-2. The sequence continues at coordinate 1,710 of NZ_JAQZAA010000079.1, forward strand.
GTTTGCATAAAGCGGTTTTCCCAATCGATCAGCAGCAGACTTCAGGCAACAGGTTACCGTCGAAGTGCCATATTAGCCGCTTAAGCTCGGGCCTCGCCGCTGCACAAAAGTCGCAAGTGGCCCATGCCGCTGTCACACAAAGCTACAAAGCCGGGCCTTCGCCGACGCCGAACCGGCGCGGGCATGGCATAATCCGTGACCTTTAACTCCAGCATCTCAAAAGGGGGCAATTCCTTGACCGCTTCAAGCAAAACGTTGCACCTTTTCGGCATCAAAGCCTGCGACACCATGAAAAAGGCGCGCACCTGGCTCGATGAACACGCTGTCAGCTATGACTTCCATGACTACAAAGCGGTCGGTATCGACCGCGAACACCTGGCCCAGTGGTGCAACGAGCACGGCTGGCAGGTGGTGCTGAACCGTGCGGGCACGACCTTTCGCAAACTCGACGACGAACGCAAAGCCGATCTCGACCAGGCGAAAGCGATCGAACTGATGCTCGCGCAACCCTCGATGATCAAGCGCCCGGTGCTCGATCTCGGTGACCGAACCCTGATTGGCTTCAAGCCCGATATCTACGCGGCAGAAATCAAATAACGCCTGCCCGTTCAATTTTGTAAGAGGTAACAGCATGTCCACTACCCTGTTCAGCCTGGCCTTTGGTGTCGGCACTCAAAACCGTCAAGGCGCGTGGCTGGAAGTGTTCTACGCCGCGCCCCTGGTCAAGCCATCCGCGGAAATCGTTGCCGCCATCGCCCCGGTACTGGGCTACAGCGAAGGCAACCAGGCCATCACCTTCACCACCGCCCAGGCCGCGCAACTGGCCGAGGCCCTGAAAAGCATCGACGCCACCCAGGCCGCGCTGCTGACCCGCCTGGCCGAAAGCCACAAGCCGCTGGTCGCCACCCTGCTGGCCGAAGACGCCCAGCTGACCTCTACCCCGGAGGCCTACCTGAAGCTGCACCTGCTGTCCCACCGCCTGGTCAAGCCGCACGGCCTGAACCTGGCCGGGATCTTCCCGCTGCTGCCGAACGTGGCCTGGACCAACCAGGGCGCGGTCGACCTCGGCGAACTGGCCGAGCGTCAACTGGAAGCGCGCCTGCGCGGCGAGCTGCTGGAAGTGTTCTCGGTGGACAAGTTCCCGAAAATGACCGACTACGTGGTACCGAGCGGCGTGCGTATCGCTGACAGCGCGCGCATTCGCCTGGGCGCCTACATCGGCGAAGGCACCACCGTGATGCACGAAGGTTTCGTCAACTTCAACGCCGGCACCGAAGGCCCGGGCATGATCGAAGGCCGGGTTTCCGCGGGCGTATTCGTCGGCAAGGGTTCCGACCTGGGCGGCGGCTGCTCGACCATGGGCACCCTGTCGGGCGGCGGCAACATCGTGATCAAGGTCGGCGAAGGCTGCCTGATCGGCGCCAACGCCGGCATCGGTATCCCGCTGGGCGACCGCAACACCGTGGAATCGGGCCTGTACGTGACTGCCGGGACCAAGGTGGCGCTGCTGGACGAGAACAACCAGCTGGTCAAGGTGCTCAAGGCCCGCGAACTGGCCGGCCAGCCTGACCTGCTGTTCCGCCGCAATTCGGAGACCGGTGCCGTGGAGTGCAAGACCCACAAATCGGCCATCGAGCTGAACGAAGCGCTGCACGCTCACAACTAAGCAGCGATTCGGTTCCACTGAAACCGGCCGGGCGCTTATCATCGGCGCCCGGCCTGTTCAAACGAGTTCTGCCACCATGCTTGTACCCTCCCCCTGGCGCGCCGACTTCCCGGCCATCGCCGCCCTGCAACGGCAGGACCAGACCTACCTGGACAACGCCGCCACCACGCAAAAACCCCAAGCCCTGCTGGACGCCCTGGCGCACTACTACGCCAATGGCGCGGCCAACGTGCATCGCGCGCAGCACCTGCCCGGTGCTCACGCCACCCAGGCATTCGAGAACAGCCGGCACAAAGTGGCGCAGTGGCTGAATACCGGTGACCGTGGGCAGATCATCTTCACCCACGGCGCGACCTCCGCGCTGAATCTCCTGGCCTATGGCCTGGAACACCAGTTCAACCCGGGCGACGAGATCGTCATCAGCGCCCTGGAACATCACGCCAACCTGCTGCCCTGGCAGCAACTGGCGCACCGTCGCGGCCTCAACCTGGTGGTCCTGCCGCTGGACGACGACGGCCTGATCGATCTCGACGCCGCGACCCGTCTGATCGGTCCGCGCACCCGGCTACTGGCCGTCAGCCAGCTATCCAACGTGCTCGGTGCCTGGCAACCCCTGCCGCAGCTGCTGGCCCTGGCCAAGGCGCACGACGCCCTGACCGTGGTTGACGGCGCCCAGGGCGTGGTCCATGGCCGCCACGATGTGCAGGCGCTGGGCTGCGATTTCTATGTGTTCTCCAGCCACAAGCTCTACGGTCCGGACGGCGTCGGCGTGCTCTACGGACGCAACGAGGCGTTGCCAGGCCTGCGTCACTGGCAGTTTGGCGGCGAGATGGTCCAGCAGGCCGACTACCAGCACGCCAGCTTCCGCCCCGCCCCACTGGGTTTCGAAGCCGGTACGCCGCCGATCGCCAGCGTGATCGGCCTGGGCGCGACCCTGGATTACCTCAGCGGTCTCGACCAGGACGCCGTCAGCGCCCATGAAGCCGCGCTGCACGACTACCTGCTGCATGGCCTGCTGGCCCGCAAAGGCCTGCGCCTGCTGGGCAAGCCGCAGCTGGCGCTGGTCAGTTTCGTGGTCGATGGCGTGCACAACGCCGACCTGGCTCACTTGCTGACCGAACAGGGCATCGCCGTGCGTGCCGGGCATCACTGCGCCATGCCGCTGCTGAAAAGCTTCGGCCTGGCCGGGGCGATCCGCGTGTCCTTGGCGCTGTACAACGACTCCGAGGATCTGGAGCGCTTCTTCGAGGCCCTCGATCAGGCCCTGGAGCTGTTGCGATGAGCCTGCCCGCCGAAGCCCTGGCCGCCCTCGACAGTTTCCAGGGCGCTCCCGGCTGGGAACAGCGCGCACGCCTGCTGATGCAATGGGGCGAACGCCTGGCGCCGCTGGCTGAAGCCGACAAGGTCGAGGCCAATCGGGTGCATGGCTGTGAAAGCCAGGTCTGGCTGGTGGGGACCTTGCAGGACGGTCACTGGCAGTTCGCCGCCAGCAGCGATGCGCGCCTGATCCGTGGCCTGGTGGCCCTGCTGTTGGCGCGGGTCAACGGTCTGTCCGCCGAGGAGCTGCAACGGGTGGATTTGCCGGACTGGTTCAATCAGCTGGGCCTGTCGCGCCAGCTGTCACCGTCGCGCAGCAATGGGCTGAATGCGGTATTGCAGCGGATGCGCGAGCTCTCAGCCTGACGCCCATCCCTGTAGGAGCGAGGCTTGCCCGCGATAGCGGTCTATCTGACACACCGCATTTCGCGGGCAATCGAGCGTCGATCGGCCGCTCCTACAGAGTCAAACGGCCGCGGGCTTGACCCGGTCCGCCGGGCGCCGCACGCCAGCTACCAGCTTGTCCACCGCCTTGGTCGCCGCGACCATGCCGAAGGTCGCGGTCACCATCATCACCGCGCCAAAACCGCCGGCGCAGTCGAGTTTCACGCCATCGCCGACAAAGCTCTTCTGCAGGCAGATGCTGCCGTCCGGTTTCGGGTAGCGCAGTTGCTCGGTGGAAAACACGCAAGGCACGCTGTAGTGACGGGTCACGGTGCGGGAAAAACCGTAGTCGCGACGCAGGGTCGAGCGCACTTTCGAGGCCAGCGGGTCGTTGAAGGTGCGGTTCAGGTCACAGACCTGGATCAGCGTCGGGTCGATCTGCCCGCCCGCGCCGCCGGTGGTGATGATCTGGATCTTGCGCCGCTTGCACCAGGCGATCAGCGCCGCCTTGGCGTTGACGCTGTCGATGCAGTCGATCACGCAGTCGATGTTCGGCGTGATGTACTCGGCCATGGTCTCGCGGGTGACGAAGTCCGCCACCGCATGCACGGTGCAAGCCGGATTGATCCCGCGCAGGCGCTCGGCCATGACCTCGACCTTGGCCTTGCCGACCGTGCTGTCGAGGGCGTGCAGCTGCCGATTGCTGTTGCTGACGCAGACGTCGTCCAGGTCGAACAGCGAGATCTCGCCCACGCCGCAACGGGCGATGGCTTCCGCCGCCCAGGAACCGACACCGCCGACCCCGACGATCGCCACATGGGCGGCGCGCAAGCGTTCCAGCCCCTCGATGCCATACAAACGGGCGACGCCAGCAAACCGCGGATCTTCTGTACTCATGACCATTACCCCAAAAACCGGCGCGCATTATAGGGCCGATGTCCGCCAAGAGCATCTTTGCCCTATGAATGGCAGTCAGGGCTGCTTTAATGAGGGAACAATCTGAAAATTCCGGCGCCGAGAACTTAAATCGAGTTGGATTGCCCAACCTGCGGCCTTCTCCTGTGCGCTGTACGCTCAGCCGAAGGCCAGTGTAGGATGCGCGCCGCTTGGCGCATGCCGACCGTTCCCCCGTTCCACACCCTTTGGAACCCGAAATAGCTATGTCATCGCGTAAATTTGGACTCAACCTGGTGGTGGTTCTGGCAATCGCCGCCCTGTTCACCGGCTTCTGGGCACTGGTCAACCGCCCGGTCTCCGCCCCCAATTGGCCTGCACAAATCTCCGGCTTTTCCTACTCGCCTTTCCAGCTGGGCCAGTTCCCGCAGAAAGACCAGTTCCCGACCGACGATGAAATGCGTCGCGACCTGGAGATCATGAGCAAGCTGACCGACAACATTCGCACCTACTCGGTCGACGGCACGCTGGAGAACATCCCCAAGCTGGCGGAAGAGTTCGGCCTGCGCGTGACCCTGGGGATCTGGATCAGCCCGGACCTGGAACGCAACGAGCGTGAAATCACCCGCGCCATCGACATCGCCAACAACTCGCGCAGTGTGGTGCGCGTGGTGGTCGGTAACGAAGCGATCTTCCGCAAGGAAATCACCGCCGACCAGTTGAGCGTCCTGCTCGATCGCGTGCGCGCTGCCGTCAAGGTACCGGTCACCACCTCCGAGCAGTGGCACGTCTGGGAAGAACACCCGGAACTGGCCCAGCACGTCGACCTGATCGCCGCCCACGTCCTGCCCTACTGGGAATTCATCCCGATGGACAAGGCCGGGCAGTTCGTCCTCGACCGCGCCCGTGACCTGAAAAAGATGTTCCCGAAAAAACCGCTGCTGCTGTCCGAGGTGGGCTGGCCGAGCAACGGCCGCATGCGTGGCGGCGCCGACGCCAGCCCGGCGGATCAGGCTATCTACCTGCGTAACCTGGTCAACAAGCTCAACCGCCAGGGCTACAACTACTTCGTGATCGAAGCCTTCGACCAGCCGTGGAAGGCCAGCGACGAAGGTTCGGTGGGCGCCTACTGGGGCGTGTTCAACGCCGCGCGCCAGCAGAAGTTCAACTTCGAAGGCCCGGTGGTGGCGATCCCGCAGTGGCGCGTGCTGGCCATCGGCTCGGTGGTCCTGGCGCTGCTGTCCCTGACCCTGCTGATGATCGACGGCTCGGCCCTGCGCCAGCGCGGCCGGACCTTCCTGACCTTCATCGCCTTCCTCTGCGGTTCGGTGCTGGTGTGGATCGGCTACGATTACAGCCAGCAATACAGCACCTGGTTCAGCCTGACGGTGGGCTTCCTGCTCGCCCTGGGTGCGCTCGGGGTGTTCATCGTGTTGCTCACCGAGGCCCATGAACTGGCCGAGGCGGTCTGGGTGCACAAGCGCCGGCGCGAGTTCCTGCCGGTCGAAGGCGACTCCAGTTACCGGCCGAAAGTCTCGATCCATGTGCCGTGCTACAACGAGCCGCCGGAGATGGTCAAACAGACCCTCAATGCCCTGGCCAACCTCGACTATCCGGACTTCGAAGTCCTGATCATCGACAACAACACCAAGGACCCGGCGGTCTGGGAGCCGGTGCAGGCCTATTGCGAGACCCTCGGCCCGCGCTTCAAGTTCTTCCACGTCGCGCCCCTGGCCGGTTTCAAGGGCGGCGCGCTGAACTACCTGATCCCGCACACCGCCAAGGACGCCGAAGTGATCGCGGTGATCGACTCGGACTACTGCGTCGACCGTAACTGGCTCAAGCACATGGTGCCGCACTTCGCCGACCCGAAAATCGCCGTGGTGCAATCGCCACAGGACTACCGCGACCAGAACGAAAGCACCTTCAAGAAGCTCTGCTACGCGGAATACAAAGGCTTCTTCCATATCGGCATGGTCACCCGCAACGACCGTGACGCGATCATCCAGCACGGCACCATGACCATGACCCGCCGTTCGGTCCTGGAAGAACTGGGCTGGGCCGACTGGTGCATCTGCGAAGACGCCGAGCTGGGCCTGCGGGTGTTCGAGAAAGGCCTGTCGGCGGCGTACTACCACGAAAGCTACGGCAAGGGCCTGATGCCGGATACCTTCATCGACTTCAAGAAACAGCGTTTCCGCTGGGCCTATGGGGCGATCCAGATCATCAAGCGCCACACTGCCAGCCTGCTGCGCGGCAAGGACACCGAGCTGACCCGTGGCCAGCGCTATCACTTCCTCGCGGGCTGGCTGCCGTGGGTGGCGGACGGCATGAACATCTTCTTCACCCTCGGCGCCCTGTTGTGGTCGGCGGCGATGATCATCGTGCCGCAGCGCGTCGACCCGCCGTTGCTGATCTTCGCGATCCCGCCCCTGGCGCTGTTCGTGTTCAAGGTCGGCAAGATCATCTTCCTCTACCGCCGGGCAGTCGGGGTCAACCTCAAGGATGCGTTCTGCGCGGCCGTGGCGGGCCTGGCGTTGTCCCATACCATCGCCAAGGCGGTGCTGTACGGCTTCTTCACCAGCAGCATTCCGTTCTTCCGCACACCGAAGAATGCCGACAACCACGGTTTCTGGGTGGCGATCTCGGAAGCCCGGGAAGAGCTGTTCATCATGCTGCTGTTGTGGGGCGCGGCGCTGGGTATCTACCTGGTGCAGGGCGGCCTGCCGAGCAACGACATGCGCTTCTGGGTGACCATGCTGCTGGTGCAGTCGCTGCCGTATGTGGCGGCGCTGGTCATGGCCTTCCTGTCGTCGCTGCCAAAACCCGTTGCCGAAAGCGCGCCGGTGGCGGCGGCATAAATCGCGGCAAAGCACTAAACGGCGGCCTCTGGCCGCCGTTTTGCTTTAAGATATCCGCCATTTTGCGCGCCTTGCCCGCCGCCGCCTCTGTAGGAGCGAGCTTGCTCGCGATGGATATCAAGAATAACGCGCAGCCCCTGATGCACTGCGCCGCTCTTGCGTCCATCGCGAGCAAGCTCGCTCCTACGAAGAAAGAGCAGCGCCTGACCTTGCCCCTGCTTCGGAGTTTCCCCATGACGGCCCACGCCGACCTTTCGCCGACCCTGCAACTCGCCTGTGACCTGATCCGCCGCCCGTCGGTGACGCCGGTCGACGCCGACTGCCAGAAGCTGATGATGCAGCGCCTGGGCGATGCCGGCTTCAAGCTGGAGCCGATGCGCATCGAGGATGTGGATAACTTCTGGGCCACCCACGGCAAGCACGAAGGCCCGGTGCTGTGTTTCGCCGGCCACACCGACGTGGTGCCCACCGGCCCGGTCCAGGCCTGGCAGAACGACCCGTTCGACGCGTTGATCGACGAGCACGGCATGCTCTGCGGGCGCGGCGCGGCGGACATGAAAGGCAGCCTGGCGGCGATGCTGGTGGCGACCGAGCGTTTCGTCGCCGACTACCCGGACCACAAAGGCTCGGTGGCGTTCCTGATCACCAGCGACGAAGAAGGCCCGGCGCACCACGGCACCAAGGCCGTGGTCGAGCGCCTGGCGGCGCGCAAGGAACGCCTGGACTGGTGCATCGTCGGTGAGCCGTCGAGCACCAGCCTGGTCGGTGACGTGGTCAAGAACGGCCGTCGCGGCTCCCTCGGCGCCAAGCTCACGGTGCGCGGCGTGCAGGGCCACGTGGCCTACCCGCACCTGGCCAAGAACCCGATCCACCTGGCCGCCCCGGCCCTGGCCGAACTGGCTGCGGAGCATTGGGACGACGGCAATGCCTTCTTCCCGCCGACCAGCTTCCAGATTTCCAACCTGAATTCCGGCACCGGCGCGACCAACGTGATCCCCGGCGAGCTGGTGGCAGTGTTCAACTTCCGCTTCTCCACCGAATCCACGGTTGAAGGCCTGCAACAGCGCGTGGCCACCATCCTCGACAAGCACGGCCTGGACTGGCATGTGGAGTGGGCGTTGTCGGGCCTGCCGTTCCTCACCGAGCCGGGCGCCCTGCTCGACGCGGTGTCGGCCAGCATCAAGGACGTCACCGGCCGCGAGACCCAGGCTTCCACCAGCGGCGGCACCTCCGACGGGCGCTTCATCGCCACCCTCGGCACCCAGGTGGTCGAGCTGGGCCCGGTCAACGCCACCATCCACCAGGTCAACGAGCGGGTGCTGGCCAGCGATCTCGACGTGCTGACCGAAATCTACTACCAGACCCTGATCAAGTTGCTCGCCTGATGCTTGCCTGCCCTATCTGCGCGGCGCCCCTGAGCGCCGTCGACAACGGTGTCGTGTGCCCGGCCGGGCACCGCTTCGACCGCGCCCGCCAGGGTTACCTGAACCTGCTGCCGGTGCAGCACAAGAACAGCCGCGACCCGGGCGACAACCAGGCCATGGTCGAAGCCCGCCGCGACTTTCTCAATGCCGGCCATTACGCCCCGGTAGCCAGGCGCCTGGCCGAACTGGCCGCCGAGCGCGCCCCGCAGCACTGGGTCGATATCGGTTGCGGCGAGGGTTACTACACCGCACAGATCGCCCAAGCGCTGCCCCAGGCGGACGGTTATGCCCTGGACATCTCCCGGGAAGCGGTCAAGCGCGCCTGTCGCCGTGCCCCGCAGCTGACCTGGTTGATCGCCAGCATGGCCCGGGTGCCCCTGGCCGATGCCAGCTGCCAGTTCCTCGCCAGTGTCTTCAGCCCGCTGGACTGGCAGGAAGCCAAGCGCCTGCTCAGCCCTGGCGGCGGCCTGATGAAGGTCGGGCCGACCAGCGGTCACCTGATGGAATTGCGCGAGCGCCTGTACGACGAGGTCCGCGAATACACCGACGACAAACACCTGGCGCTGGTGCCCGCGGGCATGGCGCTGCAACACAGTGAAACCCTGGACTTCAAGCTGACGTTGAGCAATCCGCAGGATCGCGCCAACCTGCTGGCCATGACGCCCCACGGCTGGCGCGCCAGTGCCGAACGCCGAGCCAGCGTGATCGAGCAGGCCGAGCCCTTCGAGGTCAGCGTGTCGATGCGCTACGATTACTTCGTTCTGCAATAACCCATCAATCCACGGCCTCGAGCAGCGACTCGAGGCCGAATAAATCCGCGAATGGATTTTTCAGACCCGCAGTGAGGACATCCATGCGCCAACCGGATATCGAGATTTACCTGAAAGACGCCGACGTCGACCACAAGGCTATCGCCGCCTGGCTCGGCGCGGCCCTGGGCCCATGCAGCGACTGGGTGCAGAAAGGCCAGACCTACAAATGCAAGGCCGGCAGCGTGCCGGTGACCTGGCTGCCGAAAGCCGTGGGCAAGTGGAACAGCCTGTACCTGGAAAGCGACCAGACGCCGTGGGACGACGACATCGCCTGCGCCCGCGCCGCCTTCGCCGCGCTGAACGTCGAAGTGCGCTGCGCACCGGGCAGCTGGGTCGAGGAAGAAGGTGAAGAATCGGCCGACCGCTGGATTCGCATCAGTGCCGACGGGGAAGAAGAGATTACCTGGCGTACCGCCTGATTCCGATTACTGTAGGAGCGAGGCTTGCCCGCGATAGCGTTTTACCTGACACAACGCTATCGCGAGCAAGCTTCGCTCCTACAAGGCACAACGCTTACAAGCCCACTACATCCTCAGCCTGCAAACCCTTCTGCCCCTCTACCACGGCGTATTCAACCTGCTGCCCTTCGGTCAGCGAGCGGTGGCCTTCACCACGAATAGCACGGTAGTGGACAAATACATCGGCACCACCTTCACGCTGAATGAAGCCGTAGCCCTTGGCGTCGTTGAACCACTTCACGCTGCCGGTCTCGCGAGTTGCCATCAATCCATCCTCCGTCTTTTTATTATCAGTCGGCTTACTGAAACGAAGCCGTGAGAACTTTCGCCTGGACCTGGGTTTCTATTGATGGGGCCCACATGCCCAGGCGTCAGTCGGGCGAGTATATGACAGGCACAAAAACTCTCAACTCAATCTTGTTTGCCGCTTTTTTGCCGATTTTCGGTGAATCCGGCACACTAGCCGCCCCGAGCAACTGCTCGGTTTTTTCCACTAAAGCAGAAGCCGTATGACCCGCTCCCCGTTCCGCCGTCTTGTGTTTGGCACCTTGCGCCGACTGTTGTACCTCTGGGTTCGCTCAGAGACGATCAACCAGTCGTCCTTCACCCTCAACCTCGACCGCAGTCGCCCGGTGTTCTACGTCCTGCAAAACCCTTCGCTCACCGACCTCGCCGTGGTCGATACCGAGTGCACCAAGGCCGGGCTGCCGCGCCCGGTGCTGCCGGTCTCGGTGGGCAACCTGCTGGAACCCGCCGCATTCTTCTACCTGACCCCGGCCCCGGACTGGCTCGGTCGCCAGGACAAACGCGGTGCGCCACCGACCCTGACCCGCCTGGTCAGCGCCCTGAGCCAGAATGCCGCCGAAGACGCGCAGATCATTCCGGTCAGCGTGTTCTGGGGCCAGTCGCCAGACAGCGAATCGAGCCCGTGGAAACTGCTGTTCGCCGACAGCTGGGCGGTCACCGGGCGCCTGCGCCGGCTGCTGAGCATCATGATTTTGGGCCGCAAGACCCGGGTGCAATTCTCCGCGCCGATCCACCTGCGCGAGCTGATCGAGCACAACAAGGGCCACGAGCGCACCGTGCGCATGGCCCAGCGCATCCTGCGGGTGCATTTCCGCAACCTGAAGGCCGCGGTGATCGGCCCGGACATTTCCCACCGCCGCAACCTGGTCAAGGGCCTGCTGAACCAGCCGCTGGTCAGGCAGGCGATCCTCGACGAAGCCGAACGGGAAAAGATCTCCCCGGAAAAAGCCAAGGCCGTGGCCCTGCGCTATGGCAACGAGATCGCCTCGGACTACACCTTCACCGCGATCCGCTTCCTCGAAGTGGTGCTGAGCTGGTTCTGGAACAAGATCTACGACGGGATCAAGGTCAACCACATCGAAAGCGTGCAGAAAGTCGCCCCCGGTCACGAAGTGATCTATGTGCCCTGCCACCGCAGCCATATCGACTACCTGCTGCTGTCCTACCTGCTGTTCCGCAACGGCCTGACCCCGCCGCACATCGCCGCCGGGATCAACCTGAACATGCCGGTGATCGGCAGCCTGCTGCGCAGGGGTGGCGCGTTCTTCATGCGCCGCACCTTCAAGGGCAACCCGCTCTACACCTCAGTGTTCAACGAATACCTGCACACCCTGTTCACCAAGGGTTTCCCGGTGGAGTACTTCGTCGAAGGCGGGCGCTCGCGCACCGGGCGCATGCTGCAACCGAAAACCGGGATGCTGGCCATCACCCTGCGCAGCTTCCTGCGCTCCTCACGCATGCCGATCGTCTTCGTGCCGGTGTACATCGGCTACGAGCGCGTGCTGGAAGGCCGCACCTACCTGGGCGAACTGCGCGGCGCGAGCAAGAAGAAAGAGTCGATCTTCGACATCTTCAAGGTCATCGGCGCCCTCAAGCAGCGCTTCGGCCAGGTGGCGGTGAACTTCGGCGAGCCGATCAAGCTGGCCGAGTTTCTCGATCAGGAACAGCCGGGCTGGCGCGCCCAGGAGCTGGGCCCGCAGTTCAAGCCGGCCTGGCTCAACGAAACCACCAACCGCCTGGGTGAAAAAGTCGCCCAGCACCTGAACGAAGCGGCGGCGATCAACCCGGTCAACCTGGTGGCACTGGCGTTGCTCTCCACCAGCCGCCTGGCCCTCGACGACCGTGCCATGGCCCGGGTCCTGGACCTGTACCTGGCGCTGCTGCGCAAAGTCCCCTACTCGCCCCACACCACCCTGCCGGAAGGCGACGGCCGGGCCTTGATCGAACATGTGAAGGACATGGACCTGCTGTCCGAGCAGAGCGATGCCCTGGGCAAGATCCTCTACCTGGACGAGCAGAACGCCGTCCTGATGACCTACTACCGCAACAACGTGCTGCACATCTTCGCCCTGCCGGCGTTGCTCGCGAGCTTCTTCCAGAGTTCGTCGCGCATGAGCCGCGAACAGATCCTGCGCTACACCCGCGCGCTGTATCCCTACCTGCAGTCGGAGCTGTTCATCCGCTGGTCCCTGGACGAGCTGGACGGGGTGATCGACCAGTGGCTGGAGGCCTTCGTCGAGCAAGGCCTGCTGCGCTTCGAGAAGGACCTGTACCTGCGTCCGGCGCCGAGTTCGCGGCACTTCGTGCTGCTGACCCTGCTGTCCAAGAGCATCGCCCAGACCCTGCAGCGCTTCTACATGGCCATCTCGCTGCTGCTCAACAGCGGCCAGCGCAGCATCAGCGCCGAAGAACTGGAAGACCTGTGCACGGTCATGGCCCAGCGCCTGTCGATCCTGCATGGCCTGAATGCCCCGGAGTTCTTCGACAAGAGCCTGTTCCGCCACTTCATCCAGACCTTGCTGGAGCAGGACGTGCTGCGCCGCGACGAAGCCGGCAAGCTGAGCTACCACGAATTGCTCGGCGAACTGGCCGAAGGCGCGGCCAAGCGCGTGCTGCCGGCGGAGATTCGCCTGTCGATCCGCCAGGTGGCCCTGCACCGCAGCGAAGATGCCGCCGAGCAGGTCGCCGCCCCGCAACAAAGCGACTAGATTCTTATCGGCGCCAGGCGGTTTCTGGCGCCTCCCGATACGGAGATCCATCATGAAAAAGCTCACCCTGCTCGCCCTTACCACCCTGCTCGGGGCCTGTAACAGCATGCAACCTGCCAGCAACGCCAGCCTCGACGGCGAAGTCTTCTACCTGCAACGCATCGCCCTGCCGCCAGCCGCCACCCTCAGCGTCAGCCTGCAGGACGTATCGCTGGCCGACGCCCCCGCGGTGGTGCTGGCCGAACAGAAAGGCCCGGTCAAAGGCCAGGTGCCACTGCCCTTCCACCTCAGCTACGACCCGGCCCAGGTCAAACCTGGACACCGTTATTCGGTCAGCGCGCGGATCGAGCTGGCCGGCAAACTGCTGTTCGTCACTACCGAGCACAACGGGGTGAAACTCGACGGCAGCGACCCGCAACCGCTGAAAATCCGCGTCGACGCGGTTCGTTAATCCCTTTTCTTGAACAAGGAAGCTGCCATGCTCCGTTCTTCCCTTCGCTTCACCAGCCTGTGCGCCGGCCTGTTGATCTCCGCCAGTGCCCTGGCGCTGTCCCTCGGCGACCTGTCGCAGCAAGATGCCACCGGCGGCCTCAAGGACGCCCTGACCCAGGGAGCCCAGGTCGCGGTCAAACAGCTGGGCACCGCCGGCGGTTTCAGCAATAACCCGGACGTGCGCATCGAGTTGCCGGGCAACCTCGGCAAAGTGGCGAAGAAAATGAAGCAGTTCGGCATGGGCGCCCAGGTCGAAGAACTCGAGAGCAGCATGAACAAGGCCGCCGAGGCCGCTGTGCCGCAGGCCCAGGCGCTGCTGGTGGATGCGGTGAAGAAGATGAGCGTGGAGGACGCCAAGGGCATTCTCAGCGGCGGCAAGGATTCCGCCACCCAGTACCTGAGCAAGACCAGCCGCGAGCAGATCCGCGTGAAGTTCCTGCCGATCGTCAAGCAGGCCACCGACCAGGTGGGCCTGGCCAAGCAGTACAACGCCTTCGCCGGCCAGGCCGCCACCCTCGGCGTGCTGGATGCGAAGAACGCGAATATCGAAGGCTACGTGACCGAACAGGCGCTCAACGGCCTGTTCGAGATGATCGGCAAGCAGGAAGCGACCATTCGCGAGAACCCGGCGGCAGCGGCCACCAGCCTGGCGAAGAAGGTGTTTGGTACCCTGTAACCCCTACCTGTAGGAGCGGCCGGTCGACGCTCGATTGCCCGCGATGGCCTCACCGCGGTGTGTCTGGCACACCGTGGCGTCTAGATCGCGGGCAAGCCTCGCTCCTACAGGCGAATCAGGTTTTCTTGACCCTGAACCACGCCGCATACAGCGCCGGCAAGAACAGCAGGGTCAGCGCCGTCGCCACAATCAGCCCACCCATGATCGCCACCGCCATCGGCCCGAAGAACACGCTGCGTGACAGCGGGATCATCGCCAGCACCGCCGCCAGCGCGGTCAGCACGATCGGCCGGAAGCGCCTTACCGTCGCTTCGATGATTGCCTGCCACGGCTTGAGCCCGGCGGCGATGTCCTGCTCGATCTGATCCACCAGGATCACCGAGTTGCGCATGATCATCCCCGACAGCGCGATGGTCCCGAGCATGGCCACGAAGCCGAACGGCTGGCGGAACACCATCAGGAACAGGGTCACGCCGATCAGCCCCAGCGGCGCGGTGAGGAACACCATCGCCGTGCGCGAGAAGCTGCGCAGTTGCAGCATCAGCAGGGTCAGCACCACCACGATGAACAGCGGCACGCCGGCCTTCACCGAGTTCTGCCCGCGGGCCGAGTCTTCCACGGTGCCGCCGACGTCCAGCAGGTAACCGTCCGGCAATTCGGCGCGGATCGGCTCGAGGGTCGGCAGGATCTGCTGCACCAGGGTCGCCGGTTGTTCCTTGCCATAGATGTCGGCACGCACGGTGACGTTCGGCAGGCGGTTGCGGTGCCAGATGATGCCTTCCTCGAAGCCGTACTCCAGGGTCGCGACCTGCGACAGCGCCACACTCTTGCCGTTGTCGGTGGGCACCGCCAGGCTCGACAGCAGCGACAGCTCGGTACGTTCATGCAAGGTCCCGCGCAGCAGGATCTCGATCAACTCGTTGTCTTCGCGGTACTGGCTGACGCTGGAGCCGGTGAGCGAGCTTTGCAGGAACTTCGCCAGGTTGGCCGTGCTCACGCCCAGGGCCCGCGCACGGTCCTGATCGATATTGAGGTAGACCACCTTGCTCGGTTCTTCCCAGTCCAGATGCACGTTGGTCACATGGGGGTTCTCGCGCACCTTGGCCGCCACCTTGCGCGCCAGGGCCCGCACTTCTTCGATGTGCTCGCCGGTGACGCGGAACTGCACCGGGTAGCCCACGGGCGGGCCATTCTCCAGGCGGGTGACCCGCGAACGCAGGGTCGGGAACTGTTCGTCGAGGGTTTCGATCAGCCAGCTGCGCAGGCTTTCCCGCTCCTCGATGGTCTTGGCCAGCACCACGAACTGGGCAAAACTCGCCGCCGGCAGTTGCTGGTCCAGGGGCAGGTAGAAACGCGGCGAACCGGTGCCGACGTAAGCCACGTAGTTATCGATGCCGGCGTGCTCCTTGAGCATCGCCTCCAGGCGCTTGACCTGATCGGCGGTGTTGCTCAGGGACGCGCCCTCGGCCAGCTTCAGGTCGACCATCAGCTCCAGCCGCCCGGAAGCCGGGAAGAACTGCTGCGGCACGAAGCGGAACAGCATCACCGAGGCAATGAACAGCAGCACGGTCAGGGCGATCACGGTCTTGCGCCGGCGCACGCACCATTCCACCATCCGCCGCACCCGCTGATAGAACGGCGTGCCGTACGGATCGGGCTGGCCGTCACCGTTGCCGTGCTTGGCCGCATGCAGCTTGGCCAGGTCCGGCAGCAACTTCTCGCCCAGATAGGGCACGAACACCACCGCGGCGATCCACGAAGCCAGCAGGGCGATGGTCACCACCTGGAAGATCGAACGGGTGTATTCGCCGGTGCCCGACTGCGCCGTGGCAATCGGCAGGAAACCCGCGGCGGTGATCAGGGTACCGGTGAGCATCGGGAACGCGGTGCTGGTCCAGGCGTAGCTGGCGGCCTTGAGCCGGTCGTAGCCCTGCTCCATCTTGATCGCCATCATCTCCACCGCGATGATCGCGTCGTCCACCAGCAGGCCAAGGGCCAATACCAGCGCGCCGAGGGAGATCTTGTGCAGGCCGATCCCCAGGTAATACATGGTGGCGAAGGTCATCGCCAGCACCAGCGGAATCGCCAGGGCCACCACCATGCCGGTGCGCACGCCCAGGGAAAAGAAGCTCACCAGCAGCACGATCGCCAGGGCTTCCACCAGCACCTGGACGAACTCGCCGACACCGGTCTTCACCGCGGCCGGCTGGTCGGAGACCTTGCGCAGCTCCATGCCGGCGGGGAGGTTTTTCTGGATCCGGGCGAACTCCAGTTCCAGCGCCTTGCCCAGCACCAGGATGTCGCCGCCGTCCTTCATCGCCACCGCCAGGCCGATCGCGTCCTGGCCCATGAAGCGCATGCGCGGCGCCGGCGGATCATTGAAGCCGCGGCGCACGTCCGCCACATCGCCGATCCGGAAGGTGCGGTCGGCCACCCGGATCGGGAAATTGCTGATCTGCTCGACGCTCTGGAAATTACCGGACACACGCAATTGCAGGCGCTCGCTGCTGGTCTCGAAGAAACCGGCGGTGGACACCGCGTTCTGCTCCTCCAGGGCCTGCTGCACCGCTGCCAGCGGTAGACCGAGGGTCGCCAGCTTGACGTTCGACAGTTCGATCCAGACTTTCTCGTCCTGCAGGCCCAGCAGCTCGACCTTGCCCACGTCCTTGACCCGCTGCAGCTGGATCTGGATGCGGTCGGCGTAATCCTTGAGCACCGCGTAGTCGAAACCGTCGCCGGTCAGCGCATAGATATTGCCGAAGGTGGTGCCGAACTCGTCGTTGAAGAACGGGCCCTGGATACCCGGCGGCAAGGTATGGCGGATATCGCTGATCTTCTTGCGCACCTGATACCAGAGCTCGGGGATCTGGTTCGAGTGCATCGAGTCGCGCGCCATGAAGGTCACCTGGGACTCGCCCGGGCGGGAAAACGAGACGATGCGCTCGTACTCGCCGGTTTCCATCAGTTTCTTTTCAATGCGCTCGGTGACCTGCCGGGAAACCTCCTGGGCCGTGGCGCCCGGCCAGTTGGTGCGGATCACCATGGCCTTGAAGGTGAAGGGTGGGTCTTCGCTCTGGCCCAGCTTGGTGTAGGACAACGCCCCGACAATGGCCAGCAACAGCATCAGGAACAGCACGATCTGGCGGTTGCGCAACGCCCATTCGGAAAGATTGAAACCCATCGGGGATTACTCCTTGGCCGCCAGATTGACCACGCGGTTGGAGCGATCCACCGGGCGTACCTGCTGCCCCTCATGGAGCACATGCACGCCAGCCGCCACTACCCAGTCACTGACCCCAAGGCCCTCGAGCACCGGCACGCTCTTCTCACCGAAGGCACCGAGACGCACCGGGGTCTTTTTCAGGGTGTTGTTGGCGTCGACCCGCCAGACATAGGCGGCGCCGTTTTCCGCGGTCACCGCCGACAGCGGCACCGACAACGGCACACTGGCCGCGGCCTGGATGAACACCCGGGCGCTCTGCCCCAGTTCGGCCGGCACCTTGCCGGCGGTAAAGGCGATGCGGGCGGCGAAGGTACGGGAGCGTGGGTCGGCGGCCGGCGACAGCTCGCGGATCTGCCCGGCGAAACGCTGGTCGGGCTGGCTCCACAGTTCCACCGACACTGGCTGGCCGATGTGGAAGCGGCCAAAACCCTGCTCCGGCAGGCTGATCAGCACTTCCCGCTCGCCGTCGGTGGCGAGGGTAAAGACGGTCTGGCCGGCGGCAACCACCTGGCCGACCTCCACCGTACGCCGGGCCACGACGCCATCCTGGGGCGCGCGCAGCACGGCGTAGCCGGCCTGGTTGCTGGCCACGTCGAACTCGGCCTTGATCTGCTTGAGCCGGGCCAGGCCCGAGCGATACAGGTTCTCGGCGTTGTCGTACTGGGAACGGCTGACCAGTTGCCGATCCATCAGGGTCTTATAGCGGTCGCGCTCGGAACGCACCAGGTTCAGGTTGGCTTCGGCCGCTGCCACCTGGGCCCGGGTGGCTTCCAGTTGCAGCCGCACGTCCTGCGGATCGAGCTCGGCCAATGGCTGGTCGGCTTTCACCCGCTGCCCCTCATCGACCAGTCGTCGGCTGACCTTGCCCCCAATCCGGAACGCCAGGTCCGGTTCGTAACGCGCGCGGACCTCGCCAGGGTAGCTGTCCATGGCCTGTGCCGCGGGCTCTGGCTGCACCACCATGGCTGGGCGAATGGTGGTTTGCGCCGTTTCTTCATGTCCGCACGCGGACAGCAGAACGGCCAGGCTGACGGGCAACGCGAGGGGTAAGGCATAGCGGAACATGGTGAGGGACCTTTCGCTAAGGGTGCTTCGAATAATTATACTGGCGGGTATGTTATTAATAGCAAACTCACCAGTCCAGTATTAAAGCGAAGAATGTCCGACAATATTTCCACCTCAAACGGCCCCGGCCGCCCCAAGGATCTGGCAAAACGCCAGGCCATCCTCGAAGCCGCGAAAACGCTGTTCCTTAGCAATGGCTACGCCAGCACCAGCATGGACGCGGTAGCCGCCGAAGCCGGTGTTTCCAAGCTGACGGTGTACAGCCATTTCAACGACAAGGAGACCCTGTTCTCCTCCGCGGTAATGGCCAAGTGCGAGGAGCAGTTGCCAACGCTGATCTTCGAGCTGCCTGCCGGCATGCCGATCGAAAGCGTGTTGCTGAACATCGCCCGGGGCTTTCACCTGCTGATCAACAGCGAAGAATCCTTGAACCTGCATCGCCTGATGCTGGCCCTGGGCAGCCAGGACCCGAAGCTCTCGCAGATCTTCTTCGAGGCCGGCCCCCTGCGCATGCTGCAAGGCATGGAGCGGCTGTTGGCCCGGATCGACCAGAGCGGTGCCCTGAGCATCGACAAACCGCGTAATGCCGCCGAGCATTTCTTCTGCCTGCTCAAGGGCACGGCGAACTTTCGCCTGCTCTACGGCTGCGGCGAGCCGCTGAGCGATGAAGACGCCGAGGAGCATGTGCGGGAAGTGGTGGGATTGTTCATGCGCGCGTATCGGCCGGAGCCGGCCTGACAGCCATCGCGAGCAAGCTCGCTCCTACAGGGATGGTACAAGCCTCTGTAGGAGCGAGCTTGCTCGCGATTGAAGGCCCAGAGGGCCTTCCCGTTATCAGGCCTTGAGCGCCTTCTTCGGATAGATATCGTAGCGGCTGGATTTGCCATCCAGCGCATGGCTCGGCTTGGGGCCGTCGATGCACGGCGCCTTGCGCGGGCGCTTGACCACCACCCGGTGGCTGGCCAGGGCCAGGGCGGCCTCCAGCAGCGCCGGGGCATCCGGATCGTCTCCGACCAGGGGGCGGAACAGGCGCATTTCCTTTTTCACCAGCGCGGTCTTTTCCCGATGCGGGAACATCGGGTCCAGGTAGATCACCTGGGGCGGCTCGCCCTCCCAGTTGCGCATCACCTCGATCGAGTTGCCCTTGAGCAGGTGCATGCGTGCCACGATCGGCGCCACCTCGAAATCCTCTCCCGCCCGGGACAGGCCGTCTTCCAATAAGGCGCCGATCAATGGCTGGCGCTCGATCAGGCTCATCTCGCAGCCCAGGCTGGCCAGGACGAACGCATCCTTGCCCAGCCCCGCCGTGGCATCCAGGATCCGCGGACGCACGCCCTGGGCGATCCCCACCGCCTTGGCGATCATCTGCCCGCTACCGCCACCGTACAGCCGCCGATGCGCCGCGCCGCCTTCGACAAAGTCCACGCGCACCGGCCCTGGCGCGTCGGCGCCGAGCTGCTGCAGTTGCAAGCCCTGCTCGCCGACCTGCAGGGCGAACTCCGCCTCGTCGATCTGCAATGGCAGCCCCAGTCGCTCGGCCCAGTGCGCCGCCTGCGGCTGGAATGCATCGGCCAAGGCCTCGACTTTGATGCGGCAGGCCGCTGGTTGCTCACTCATCTGAAAACACGCTCAAAAAATTAATGATCGGCAAAAACTGCCGATAAAAGAACTATCCGGCATTTTGCCAGAGCTGAGCGTCGACCCGAGAGAAATGTCAGACATTCGAAGCCTATCCATTGGCGTCATATCGCCCCACGGCGATTACGGCCTCAAAAATTCCCAGGCACTGAGCGGCGTCAGCCATCTGTGGCAGGATTTTTTTGCCCAGGCGCTGGCCGAGCAACGCGGCGATGGCTCGAAGGTCACTGACGACAATTCTCTGGTGGCGGTGGATGGCCCGACCGAACCCCATGGTGGCAGCGACCTGCTGACGCAAATCGTTACCCAGCGCCATTGCGACGTCCAGGACACCGAAATCCGCCCGCCGGAGCCGCTGTTCCTGCCGATCGCCGAGTTCGAACTGGAGCTGCTGGACAAACCCTTCCCGCCCTTCCCGCCGGAAGAAATCGTCGCCCAGCAACGCCAGCAAGACTTCGAAAGCGGCTGGGTGCGCCCCATCGTCCTCAACGCCGGCCAGCCTGTGCCTGAGCCGAGCCCGGCGCCGCCACCACGGCCGTTGCACCTGCCGATCGCCGAATTCGAAATGGACCTGCTGGACAAACCCTTTCCGCCCTTCCCGCCGGAAGAGCTTATCGAGCAGCAGAAACAGTTCGATTTCGATACCGGCTGGGCGCGTCCGCTGATCCTGCAGAACCTGCGGATCGCCGCCTAAACCTCAAGCCGGTTTCATCGACAGATCCACCAGGGCCCCACATCCAGGTGGAAATGGTTGCG
This sequence comes from Pseudomonas sp. SBT1-2, assembly GCF_028640875.1. Lineage (NCBI taxonomy): Bacteria > Pseudomonadati > Pseudomonadota > Gammaproteobacteria > Pseudomonadales > Pseudomonadaceae > Pseudomonas > Pseudomonas sp. SBT1-2. Next base: position 22,390 of record NZ_JAQZAA010000079.1, read on the forward strand.
ATGGGCGGCGTTGTAATCCGGACTCAGCACCACTTGGAACGCATCGCAGGCCCCGTCGCGGGCCAGGCGCAGAAAACGCGCATCCGCCCCCTCCCCCGGCCAGTCCTTGAGCACGCTGATATGGCGACCGTCGGCCAGGCGAAAACCCGAGATATCCAGGGCATCCGCCGTCGCATGCTGGCTGCGGAAACCGTTTTCGCGGCTGTACATGTTGCGGCAGGCAAAGCTGCCCAGATGCTCGATGCGGCTTATTCTCTGCCCGTAAACGGCCTGGGCCGCGGGTTGCAAAGCATGGTACTGGTACAGGGCAAAGGCCACGGCCAGCGGGCAACTGGCGAGGAAGCTGCTGCTCAGGGCGATATCCCCGCCCTGCACGCGCAGGACATTGCGCAGTGGGCAGTCGGCGTCCGGGCGGCTGTCCTGCTGCCGGGCCAGCCGCAAGCCGGAGTCGCGCAATACCTGATCGCACAACTGCGGGTCAGCGCGCAGGCGCATCAGTTTGAAGCGAGTCAACAGATTGGGCGGCTCCCTGACCTGCAAGGGCGCCCAGGGATTCCAGGCCGCGGGCAGTGGCAGCCAGCCACGCCAGACACTCACCAGCCCGGCCGCGACCAGCAACGAAAACAGCAACAACAGCCTGCCCGCTCGCACACTGGCTCCCGGCCGCTCAGCCCTTGAACAAGCCGTTGATCTGCGCGAACGGCAAGGCCTGGTCGGCAAAGTGGAAGCTGCCGTGGTCGAGAATTTCCTGCGCCGCCTGATAGAAGGCGCCATAGGCGGCCCGCGCCAGGGCCGAACCGACGCTGATCCGCTTCACCCCCAGCTCGCTCAGTTGCGCCACGGTCAATTTCAGACCGCCCGACATCAGCACGTTGACCGGCTTCGGCGCCACCGCCCGGACCACTGCGATGATTTCCTCGGCCGAGCGCAGCCCGGGCGCATACAACACATCGGCGCCGGCCTCGGCATAGGCTTGCAGGCGGCGAATGGTGTCCGGCAGATCCTGGCGGCCATGCAGCAGGTTCTCCGCCCGCGCCGTGAGCACAAAGGGAAAAGGCAATTGCCGCACCGCGGCGACCGAGGCCTCGATACGCTCGACCGCCAGTTTGAAGTCATAGATCGGATCATCGGCCCGGCCCGTGGCGTCTTCGATGGAGCCGCCCACCGCCCCGCAGGCGGCCGCTTGGCGCAGGGTCCGGGCACAGCCTTCGGGACTGTCGGAAAAACCGTTTTCCAGGTCCACCGCCACCGGCAGATCGCTGGCCCCGACTATGGCGCGAACGTTGCCCAGGGTGTCCTCCAGGGACAAGGCGCCTTCAGCGTCGGGGCGGCCCAGGGAGAACGCGAAACCGGCGCTGGTGGTCGCCAGGGCCTCGAAGCCGAGGCTGGCCAGCATCTTGGCGGAGCCTGCATCCCAGGGGTTGGGAATCACGAAGGCCCGATCACGCTCATGCAGGGCCTTGAAGGTTTGGGCTCGAAGGGTTTGCGCATCCATTGGCGGACTCCTGGGCAGGGAAATGATCCCGCCTCAGAGCAAGCCGAGTTGCTCCGCGGCGGGCTCTCTGTATAGCTCAGGCAAGGCCGGCAATCCAGGCAGGCGCTGCATCAGGCGCGCGTGGAAACGCCGCGCCAGCTCGGCGGCCAGGCGGTTATCGGCGGTGTGCAGGAAGATGTAGGGGGTTCGCCCTTCCTCGATCCAGCCGGCGACCTTGTCGATCCAGGGCACCAGGAACGGGTCGTTGGCCTCGAGCTGCGGATGGCCGATAAAGCGCACTTGGGGAAACTGGGTGAAGGCGGCCGGGCGCGGCGGCACCTTGGGTTTCTTCGATTGCGCATGGAGCACCGACGGCTCGCTGGAAGTGCAACTGAACAAGGCGCGCGGGTCGAGGCAGATGCGCTCCACGCCACGATCCAGCAGCAGGCGATTGAGCATGCGCTCGGCATCGCCCTTGGCGAAGAAGTCCCGATGCCGAACTTCCACCGCCAACGGCCGCTCCAGGCCGTCGATAAAGCCCGCCAGCTCGGCCAGGCGTTGTGGCGTGAAGCTCGCGGGCAGTTGCAGCCACAACGGCGAAACCCGTTCGCCCAGCGGGCTGAGCAATTGCAGGAAGCTCTCGGCCGCGCCCAGTTGCTCGCGCAAGTCGCCGCCATGGCTGATATCGCCGGGAAACTTGGCGGTGAAACGGAAATGTTCCGGCATGGTCTGCGCCCAGCGCTGCACCGTGGCCTCGGCGGGGCGCGCGTAGAAGGTGGTGTTGCCTTCCACGGCATTGAAGACCTGGCAATACAGGCCGAGAAAATCCGTCGGCCGCGCGCTTTCCGGGTACAGGTACTCACGCCAGGCGTTTTCGCTCCAGGAAGGACAACCGAGGTAATAAGGCAGCAACATCAGATGTGCAGGTCGAGACCCACCACTTCCATATCCCAATCGACGAAACCGGCGGTGGTCAGGTAGCTGGCCAGGGCGTTGGCGACGCTTCTTTTCATGGCGCGCTGGAAGACCATGTCCTGTGGACGGGCGGGAAGATTGCTGGTGCGCCCGGCAGAAGCCTGGGAGCGCGCCTGGGCAGGAGTCTCGGGTTGGACTTCGACGGCATCTGCGTCCTCGAGGGAGTCGTCCAGCAGCACACTGCCTTTGCGAGGCTTGCGCTTGATGGGGTAGGACTGAGAGGAAATGCCGTCTATGCGCATAAATACATGCCCGATATCAATGATGGCAATTTAGCGGCACCTAGCCGACTACGCAAATGCCCGAGTGATAACTAGAACACAGAAAATGCAAAAGGTTTAAAAGCCGCCGGAAACTGCCGCGAAAACCTGACGATTGGCACGCTCATCGCACGGACTCATGCTGGCAGACGGCCCTGGAGCGCGGTCAGCGCGCCTTGGGCGTCGCCACCTTGTCCCGCAGGTACACCGGTTGCGCCTCGTCCGCCGGGATCGCCTCGCCGCGTTCCCAGGCAAAGCGCGCCAGGGTCAGCAAATCTTCGGCGTGGGGCAGCATACCCGCATCCTGGCCGCTGAGTTCGACGCCGATACGCTCGGCATAGCCCCAGCCGGTGCCCGCGCCGAACCAGGCGCCGCTGGCGTCCGCCGGCAATGCGGCGGCTTCCGGCGGCAACACCGCTTCGGCCCCGGCCAGGCGCATCTCGCCAGCCACTTCGCGGTAGCAGCCCCAGTAGACCTCATCCATCCGCGCATCGATGGCGGCGGCCACCTGGGTCGCACCGTGTTCGCGCAAGGCCCGCTGCGCCAGCACCGCCAGGTTCGACACCGGCAGCACCGGGCGCTCGAGGGCGAAGGCCAGGCCCTGAACCACGCCTATGGCGATCCGCACCCCGGTAAAGGCCCCCGGCCCACGACCGAAGGCAATGGCATCGACGGCCTGCAGGCTGATGCCGGCATCGGCCAGCAGCGTCTGGATCATCGGCAGCAGCTTCTGCGCATGCAGGCGCGGGATCACCTCGTAATGGCTCGTCACCTTGCCGTCGTGCAGCAAGGCAACCGAGCAGGCTTCAGTCGCGGTGTCCAGGGCCAGCAAGGTGCTCATCGATGTTTCCATAAGGCAGAGGGAGTTGAAAAAAGTGACGCATTATAAACAGCAACGGCCCGCAAGCGGGCCGTTGAAGATGAAGCCGGTACGACTGATCAGCTCAGCGCTTCGAGCACCTTGCTGGTGATCGACTCGACCGAACCGACGCCCGCGATGTGGCTGTACTTCGGCTTGCCCTGATTGGCGGCCAGGCCTTGGTAGAACTCCACCAGCGGCTTGGTCTGGGAATGGTAGACCGACAGGCGATGACGCACGGTTTCTTCGGTGTCGTCTTTACGCTGGACCAGGTCTTCACCAGTGATGTCGTCTTTACCGGCGATTTTCGGCGGATTGTAGACAGTGTGGTAAACGCGGCCCGAGGCTTCGTGTACACGGCGACCGGCGATACGCTGGACGATCTCTTCGTCGTCGACGGCGATTTCGACCACGTTATCCAGCTCGACGCCGGCCTTGACCAGCGCTTCGGCCTGAGGAATGGTGCGCGGGAAGCCGTCGAACAGGAAACCCTTGGCGCAATCGGCCTGGCTGATGCGTTCCTTGACCAGGTTGATGATCAGGTCATCGGAGACCAGGCCACCGGCGTCCATCACACTCTTGGCTTTCAGGCCCAGCTCGGTGCCGGCCTTGACCGCTGCGCGCAGCATGTCGCCGGTGGAGATTTGCGGAATGCCGAACTTTTCGGTGATGAACTTTGCCTGAGTACCTTTACCGGCCCCGGGAGCTCCCAGCAGAATTACGCGCATCGATGTGCTCCTCAATTTTTATTTAGAAACGCTCGGATTCGCCTCGTGGGGCCAATCTCGGAAATGGGATAGTGGCCGCCCAAACGGCCAAAGGCTGATCAAGATACACAGCCGACACAGCGCACACAAGCAGCCGAAAGTCGGAGCAACCCGCCGACTTTATGCCCTGGCGACAGGGTGTTGCTGGTCGCAACCCCATAACAAAGTGTCGCCTGGCGACGGTCGCCAGCCCTTTCGGGACAGTGCTCGAAGTACCGCGCCAAGCCACTGAAAACCCCGGCAATTACCTTAGCCGGTATTGCGCAAACCGGCGGCAATCCCCGCCACAGACACCAGCAGCGCCTGTTCCACCGGGCTGTCCTGCGCGCCGTCCTGGCGCCGCGAACGGGCCAGCAGTTCGGCCTGCAATAGATGCAGCGGGTCCAGGTAGGTATTGCGCAGGCGAATGAACTCCAGGGTGTCAGGGCTATGTGCCAGTAACTGCGACTGGCCGGTCAGCCCCAAGACCACCGAACACGCCTGCGACAATAAGTCGCGTAAATGCGCACCCAATGGCAGCAGCGCCGGTTCGACCAATCGCTCGTCGTAGGAACGGGCGATATCCGCGTCGGCCTTGGCCAGCACCATCTCCAGCATGTCGATGCGCGTGCGGAAAAATGGCCACTGTTCGCGCATCTGCCCCAGCAACTCACCCTCCCCGCGCTCCAGGGCCTTGCTCAAGGCGGTTTCCCAGCCCAGCCAGGCCGGCAGCATCAGGCGCGTCTGGGTCCAGCCGAAAATCCACGGGATGGCCCGCAGGCTTTCGATGCCGCCGGCGCGGCGCTTGGCCGGCCGGCTGCCCAATGGCAGGCGCCCCAGTTCCTGCTCCGGCGTGGACTGGCGGAAATACTCGACGAACTGCGGGTTCTCCCGCACCACCGCGCGATAGGCCTTCACCCCGTCGTCGGCCAACTCGTCCATCAGGTCGCGCCATGCCGGCTGCGGCAGCGGCGGTGGCAACAAGGTCGCTTCCAGCACCGCCGCCAGGTAGAGATTGAGGTTCTGCTCGGCGATGTCCGGCAGGCCGAATTTGAAACGAATCATTTCCCCTTGCTCGGTGGTGCGGAAGCGCCCCGCCACCGATCCCGGCGGCTGCGACAGGATCGCCGCGTGGGCCGGGCCGCCGCCACGCCCCACGGTGCCACCGCGACCGTGGAACAGCAGCAGCTCGACCTGCTGCTCGCGGCAGATATCCACCAGCTTTTCCTGGGCCCGGTACTGCGCCCAGGCAGCAGCCGTGGTGCCAGCATCCTTGGCCGAGTCGGAATAACCAATCATCACTTCCTGCGGGCCCTGCAAGCGCGAGCGATAGCCCGGCAAAAGCAGCAACTGCTCGATCACCGGGCCGGCGTTGTCCAGGTCGGCCAGGGTTTCGAACAGCGGCACCACGCGCATCGGCCGCAGCACACCGGCTTCCTTGAGCAGCAGTTGCACGGCGAGCACATCGGAAGCGGCGCCGGCCATGGAGATGACATAGGAACCCAGCGACGCCGCCGGGGCCGCGGCGACTTCCCGGCAGGTCGCCAGCACTTCGGCGGTATCGGCCGACGGCTTGAAGTAACCGGGCAGCAGCGGACGGCGGCTGCCCAGTTCGCGCATCAGGAAATCGATGCGCTCTTTCTCGCTCCAGTCGCCGTAGCGGCCCAGCCCCAGGTAATCGGTGATCTCGGTCATGGCCGCGGTGTGCCGCGAGGAGTCCTGACGCACGTCCAGGCGCACCAGGAACAGGCCGAAGGTCACCGCGCGGCGCAGGCAGTCGAGCAACGGTCCGTCAGCGATCACGCCCATGCCGCATTCGTGCAGGGACGCGTAGCAGAGCTCCAGCGGGTCCAGCAGCTCGCGGTTGTTCTGCAAGACCTGGGCTGTCGCCGGCACGCTACCGCTCAACGAGGCCTGGGCCCAGTTGCGGGTGGCCCGCAGGCGCTCGCGCAACTGCTTGAGCACCGCGCGATAGGGTTCGGCGCTGTCGCCGGCCAGGGTCCGCAACGCTGCGTTGGCCTGCTGCATGGACAGGTCGGCAGCCAGTTGATCGACATCGCGCAGGTACAGGTCGGCGGCCATCCAGCGCGCCAGCAACAGCACCTCGCGGGTCACCGCCGCGGTGACATTGGGGTTGCCGTCACGGTCGCCGCCCATCCACGAAGCGAAGCGGATCGGCGCCGCCTCCAGCGGCAAGTGCATGCCGGTGGCCGCATGCAGGGCCTGGTCGGCCTTGCGCAAATAGTTGGGGATGGCCTGCCACAGCGAATGTTCGATCACCGCGAAGCCCCACTTGGCTTCGTCCACCGGGGTCGGCCGGGTACGGCGGATTTCTTCGGTGTGCCAGGCTTCGGCGATCAGGCGCTGCAAGCGGGTCTGGATCTGCGCGCGTTCGGCCGAGGTCAGGTCGCGATGGTCCTGGGCGGCCAGTTGCGCGGCGATGGCATCGTATTTCTGGATCAGCGTGCGGCGCGCGACTTCGGTAGGGTGCGCGGTCAGCACCAGTTCGATCTCCAACCGCCCCAACTGCCGGGCCAGCGCCTCGGCGCCATGGCCTTCGGCCCGCAGGCGCGCCAGCAGTTCCGGCAGCACCCGCGACTCGAACGGCGCCGGCTGCGACTCCTCGCGACGGTGAATCAACTGGTACTGCTCGGCAATGTTGGCCAGGTTGAGAAACTGGTTGAACGCCCGCGCCACCGGCAGCAGTTCGTCCTCGCTGAGCTGGTTGAGGCTGGCGCTGAGTTCGGCATCCAGCGAACCGCGCCGGTCGGCCTTGGCGCCCTTGCGAATCTGTTCGATCTTGTCGAGGAAACCCTCGCCATACTGTTCACGAATGGTGTTGCCCAACAGCTCACCCAGCAGGTGAACATCTTCGCGCAAGCGCGCATCAATATCGGTCATCTACCTGCTCTCCAGCGGACTCGGGGCTCCTGCTAAGCCCCAAGAGTGCCGCCAGCACATGGCTATTAGCAAGGGCGGTCTTGGCGCGAACGGCTCCGGGCAAGGCCGGCGCACGACGAAGCGCCTTTAAACCTTGCGCGATGGAGCTAGTCTCAAGAGTAAGCCGCACAACGGCTTAGCGCCGGCACAGGCCGGTCACTCACCAGGCCCTGCCACAAGCAGGTGTTCATTGAGGTTGCCATGAAAATCCGTGAGCTCGCGCAACACTGGGAAGAAAACGCCAAGGGTCGCCTGACCAAGACCGGCTACACGATCTACCTGGATGTCGAAGCCGCCGCACGCCTGGCGGCGATTTCCGAGATGTACCCCAAGCGCCGGACCGAGGAACTGCTCGGCGAACTGATCGGGGCTGCCCTGGAGGAACTCGAAACCAGCTTCCCTTATGTCCAGGGCCAGCATGTGGTCGCCACCGACGAGGAAGGCGATCCGCTCTACGAAGACATCGGCCCTACCCCGCGTTTTCTCGCCCTGTCGCGGCGTTATCTGCACGATATGTCGGCCCAGGCGGACGAGCAGAAACACTGATCCATCCCCGCATTTTTCCCCGATAAAAGCGTTATTCCTGACCCCGGATCGGGTCAGGAGTACCCCTGCGCACGGCAAAAGTTCCTTATTTAGAGCCTTGTCCGCGCAGTCAGAAAATTTCCGGGCGATTGGCCATCTTCTCTGAACTATTCAAAAAAGCCTCGGGTCACAGCCAATAACCATCACTGGAACGGCCGTTTCATTTTCAACGCCCTCAGCATGTCGTCACTCAGCGTTACGGCGTCGGAACCGGGATGGATTTTGATGTTTTTCAGGAGTTATCCAATGGAGTTGAAGACCATGAAGATCAGCACTGCCAAATCCTCGTCCACCCCTCTGCGCGGGCTGAAACTGGCCGCGCTGGCTCTCGGTAGCAGCCTGGTCCTGGCCGGTTGCGCCGGTAATCCGCCAAGCGAGCAATACGCGGTGACGCAATCTGCGGTCAACAGCGCAGTCAGCGCAGGCGGTACCGAATTTGCCGCCGTGGAAATGAAATCGGCTCAGGACAAGCTCAAGCAAGCCGAGCTCGCCATGCACGACAAGAACTACGACGAAGCCCGGCGCCTGGCCGAGCAGGCCGAATGGGACGCCCGCGTCGCCGAGCGCAAGGCTCAGGCAGCCAAGGCCGAACAGGCATTGAAGGACTCTCAGAAAGGTGTTCAGGAACTACGTCAGGAAGGCATGCGCAGCGTGCAATGAGCCGCGGGCGCCGATTCCCACGTATTCGCAATCGATAAAAGGACGAAACCATTATGCGTAAACAACTGATGATCCCTGCCCTGTTGGCCCTGAGCGTGGCGCTGGCGGCATGCTCCACCCCGCCTAACGCCAACCTGGAAAACGCCCGGACCAACTACTCCGCCCTGCAGGCCAATCCGCAGGCCACCAAGGTGGCGGCCCTGGAAACCAAGGATGCCAGCGAATGGCTGGACAAGGCCGACAAGGCCTACCTGAACAAGGAGGACGAAAAGAAGGTCGACCAACTGGCCTACCTGACCAACCAGCGGATTGAAGTGGCCAAGCAGACCATCGCCCTGCGCACCGCGGAAACCCAGCTCAAGGACGCCGGCGACCAGCGCGCCAAAGCGCTTCTCGATGCCCGCGACGCGCAGATCAAGCAACTGCAATCGAGCCTCAATGCCAAGCAGACCGACCGCGGTACCCTGGTGACCTTCGGTGACGTGCTGTTCGCCACCAACAAGGCCGACCTGAAGTCCAGCGGCCTGGTCAACATCAACAAGCTGGCGCAGTTCCTGCGCGACAACCCTGACCGCAAAGTGATTGTCGAAGGCTACACCGACAGCACCGGCAGCGCGGCTTACAACCAGTCGCTGTCCGAGCGTCGCGCCACTTCGGTACAGGTCGCCCTGATCAAGATGGGTGTCGATCCGGCACGCATCGTCGCCCAGGGTTATGGCAAGCAATACCCGGTTGCCGACAACGGCAGCGTTTCCGGGCGCGCCATGAACCGTCGTGTGGAAGTCACCATTTCCAACGACAACCAGCCGGTCGCGCCACGTTCGGCCGTCAGCGTCAACTAAGCCCGGCCCTGCGCACTCAACCGCGCAGCCAATAAAAAGCCCCGCCTTGATCGGCGGGGCTTTTTTATTGCGGCAAACGGATCGCGGCTTGCGCTGGCAAACCTTTCGGTCACTGCTCCAGCTTCGGGGTTTCCTGGCCCATGCAGCGCACGGCGCGCTTCTTGTTGTTGACCAGCACGCCGGTCAGGCCTTTCTGCTCGGTGTCGAACAGCACCAGCACGCCATCGATGCACTGCGCCACCTCGGCCGCCGGCTCCAGGGACACCTTGTAGTCCTCGCCGGGCACGGTCTTGAGCATGGTGAAATCGTTGAGCAGCAACGCATCCTCCGGCTTGGCGAAATGCAGGTAGCCGTAGTACCACAGGCACGCCACGGTGCCGAGGATGCTGCAGATACCGGTGATGATCAGGGGGATGGCGTTACGTTCTTCGCTCATTGCGGACTCTCTGGAGGTTCTACGACTGGATTCAAAGGTGCAGGGTAATTCGGGATTTCGCCCAGGCGGCGCAGGCCGTTGAAGTGCTGCGGGTCCTCAAGGTAACGCAACATCACCTGGCGCCAGACCGGGTCGGCGAAGGTCTGCACATGCCCGCCACGGGTCAGCTGCAGCACCCTGGGCGGGGGCGCAGCTTGATACAGACGGATGCCGTTGGAAAGCGGTACGAGGGAATCGTCGATGCTGTGGTAGATCAGCTTGGGCACGCCATCCAGGCGCGCCATGGCCTTGATCGCACTGTCGCCATCCGGCACCAGCCACGACAGCGGCACCTGGAACGGCCAGGTCATCCAGGACGTACTGAGGGCAAAACGACCCACCTCGCGGTAACTGGCCGGCACCCCGTCGAAGACAATGGCCTTGAGCTGGCGCTGGCGTTCCGGGTGCTGTTCCACCAGATAGTGGATGGCCAGGGCGCCTCCCAGGCTCTGGCCCAGGACAATCAGCGGCTTGCCCTGGACCTCGGGCGCCCGGTCCAGCCACTGGAAGGCCGCGTCGACGTCCTGGTAGATCGCCGGCAGGCTCGGTTTGCCTTGCGACACCCCGTAGCCACGGTAGTCCACCAGCAGCACCTGGTAGCCCTGCTCCGGCAACCACCAGCTGCCGCCGAGGTGCCCGGACAGGTTGCCGCCATTGCCGTGCAGGTGCAGCACCGTGCCCTTGACCGGCACCCCGGCCTTGGCCGGCAGCCACCAGCCGTGCAGGCGCGTGCCGTCGGCGGCGCTCAGGGTGACGTCGCGGTAGTCGAGCCGGGCCTTGTCCGGGGTGAACGGCAAACCGCGCTCGGGATAGAACAGCAGCGAGCTGCAACCGCTCAAGGCCAGTAGCAGGCAGACAATGCTGAGGACTCGCATCCGTTTGAAGCCTCACGACAGGGGGTGGAAAGGATACGCACTGTTGTAACTGTGTTCCTCATGTCATTTGCGCAAACCACCGTAGCCGCTGTCGAGCCATGGCGAGGCTGCGATCGAGGACGGAGTCCTCGCGAAACCTGAGTACGCGGTTTGCCAGGAAGAACAGGTTGCCCGGTTTTACGACCGCTTCGTCGGAATGCCGCCCAGCCCGATCGCAGCCTCGCCATGGCTCGGCAGCGGCTACAGATGTGGCACGCCAGCAGGAAACCTGGGGCGAGGCCGCTCCTACAGGGTGTGGGTCACAGGATATTCGAGTAATCCGCCTCGATCCGGTCCAGGCTCAGGTGGTTGAGGAAGTTGGAGAAACACATCCAGGCCGACAGCGCGTTCATGTCGCGGAACTGGTCCGGCAGGTACTTGGGCGGCACCACCAGGCCTTCGTCGACCAACTGGCGCAGGGTACGCATGTCCTCCAGGGTGGTCTTGCCGCAGAACATCAGCGGGATCTGCTCGAGCTTGCCCTTGCGCACGGCCAACTGAATGTAGTTGTAAACCATGATGAAGCCCTTGAGATAGGACAAGTCTTTGGTGAATGGCAGGCCCGTCGGCACCGAACCACGGAACACCCGGCTGGCGTTGCCATAACTTTCGGCCATTTCGAACCCCTGCTCGCGGAAGAACGCGAACACCTGCATGAAGTCCGCGCCCTCCTCCACCATGTGAATGGCGCGGGTGCGGTTGGTCAGCTTGCGCAGACGGCTCGGGTAGGAGGCAAAGGTGATGATCTCCATCAGGATCGCCAGGCCTTCCTGGGTCACGGTCGACGAGGGCGGGCCCTTGGACAGGAAGGTGCAGATCGGCTGGTTCAGGCCATTGAGGGTGGTGCCCACGTGCACCAGGCCTTCGTGGACTTCCAGGGCCCGTACATCGCGCTCGTTGAACATGGCGTCGGCGCGGATCTTGATGTAGTCGGCGCCGGCCGCCGCGTCGGCGACGATGCCGTCGGACTCGAAGACCCGGATGGTTTCCTCGGCCTCGCCGAACACCTTGTTCAGCCGGCTTTGCAGCAGGCTCACGGCTTCCTTGGCGCTCAGGGTCTTGGGTTCGTCCTTGAGGTCGCCACGGCCGTCGATGTTGTTCAGGTAATCCGAGAGCATCAGGCCCAGGTCGGCCAGGGTCGGGTCGCCGGCATGAAAAGCGTCGGAGGCCGCGCCGTAGAGCTCCTGGGATATCAGCCCGAAATCCTCGGTGCCACGGGCCTCGAGCATCCGCACCACCATGCGGTACTCCTTGCACATGCGCCGCATGATCTGCCCCACCGGGTTGAACTGGCCCAGTTGCCGGGTGATGTCACGCTCGATGTTCTGGAACTCCAGCTTCACCGCGCTGGAGTCGAAAGACAGCGGCCGGCCTTCGTAATAGGCGCGGTCCACCGCCGGCATTTCCTTACCGTTGGCCTTGAGGAAACCTTTGCGGATGTTGTCGTCCCACTTCACCGCATCCAGTACGCGGATCGGCGTCTGTGCCAGCACAATGCGATCGGACAAGGTGCGTATCGTCTGCTGGTAATCGTCCACCCCAAAACTCCCGTTAAAACGTCTGTACTGCGTTTACTTGCCCGCCCGCTGGAAGCGCGCCGCCTCGACGAACACGTCGGAGTTGGCGGGGTCGTCCAGATAGGCGAAAACCTGTGGTAGCGCGCTGTCGATCAGCACGCCCTCGCCGTCCTTGGTGTCGAACGGTTCGCCTCGCAGGGCATTCTGCCCGCGGGCCTGATTGATCTGCTCGAGATCGAGCTGGTAGAGCACCAGTTCGTGGTCGTCGGTCAACTCGAAACCGGCGATGGTGAAGTGCCCACCCAGCGCCTGGGGCACCGCCGCCGAGAGATACCAGCGGCTGCCATGGCGGGAAACGGTGAACTCGTAGGTGTCGTGCTGTTGCGGCCTGGCCTTGACGGAAGTGACGGCCTTGTAGCGGTTGTTGCCGATGCGGCTCAGCTGCAGGGTGAGCGGTTCGCCCCAGGCATTCTTGCTGGTCCATTTGCCCAGCAACGCCGCAGGCGCTGCCTGGTCGGCCGGCAAGGGTTCCTTGAAGGACACCAGGCAGCCGCTGAGCAGCAGGAACGACAAGGCGATCACAACACGCCAGGCTTTCATTCAACACTCCCTATCAGCAGTCGACTCAAACACGCGTGGCAGCTGATGAAGCCCGCGTTCGCTCCAGCGCCCATGGAATCCGCAGGAAGGCCCTTCGGACCTTATCGCAGCCTGCGGCAGCAGCTACAGGGAACACATCACACCGAGGCCAGAACCAGATGCATGTACCGGGTAAGAATGCCCAGCATGTCTTCGTCGGCCAACGGCTCTGCCCCGTTGAGCAGGCCCTGATATTCCATCCGTCCGATTATAGACGTCAACACTTTGGCATCCTGTTGCGGCTCGCGGGAACCCAATACCTGGAAGAACTGGCAGGTGCCGTGCAGCAGGATCTGCTGGTGGGAGCGCACCAGCACCGCCAGGCGCGGGTTGAGCAGCGCCTCCTGGCGAAACGCCTGCTCGGCCATCAGATGCTCGCGGCGGTTATGCAGTTGCCGCTGCACGTAGTCGGCGGTCAGGCGGGCAATGTCATCGGCCAGTTGTGCGCGGGACTCCGGGCTGCCGTCGCCATAGGCGACCATCTCCCGCAGCAAGCCTTCGTTGTTGGCCCAGAGCTTGGCCATGAAGGCGGCGCTGCGCTCGACGTATTGGGCGAAGGTATCGGTGAGCAGGTCATCGATATCCTTGAAGTAATAGGTGGTGGCCGACAGCGGCACACCGGCTTCGGCGGCGACCGCGCGATGACGCACGGCGCGCACGCCATCGCGCACGACGATGCGCATGGCCGCGTCGAGAATATCCTGGCGACGTTGCTCACTGCCCTGTCGGCTGGCCTTGCGGCCCTGGTACTGAACACTTTCAGCGACCGCAGTGGCGATGCCAGCTGCACCTTCTTGAGCAATTGCACGGTTCACGACAGGTATTCCTCTCACATAAAAAATGAAAAAAGCAGTACGTCAGTGCCACACAGACAATAAAAAGCCGCCTGTTAGCGGCGGCTTTTTATTCAACATATTTACGCTTGCGGCCGCATGTGCGGGAACAGGATCACGTCGCGGATCGACGGGGAGTTGGTCAGCAGCATCACCAGGCGGTCGATGCCGATACCTTCACCGGCGGTCGGCGGCATGCCGTACTCCAGGGCGCGAACGAAGTCAGCATCGTAGTGCATGGCTTCGTCGTCACCGGCGTCCTTGTCGGCCACCTGGGCCATGAAACGCTCGGCCTGGTCTTCCGCGTCGTTCAACTCGGAGTAGGCGTTGGCGATTTCGCGACCACCGATGAACAGCTCGAAACGATCGGTCACGTTCGGGTTCTCGTCGTTGCGACGGGCCAGCGGCGAGACTTCGAACGGGTACTGGGTAATGAAGTGCGGCTGTTCCAGCTTGTGCTCGACCAGCTCTTCGAAAATCATCACCTGCAGCTTGCCCAGGCCTTCGAAGCCGAGCACCTTGGCACCGGCCTTCTTGGCGATGGCACGGGCCTTGTCGATGTCGTTCAGATCATCGGCGGTCAGCTCAGGGTTGTACTTGAGGATCGAGTCGAACACCGACAGACGGACGAACGGCTCGCCGAAGTGGAACACCTTGTCGCCGTACGGCACGTCGGTGCTGCCCAGGACCAGCTGCGCCAGCTCGCGGAACAGTTCTTCGGTCAGGTCCATGTTGTCTTCGTAGTCGGCGTAGGCCTGGTAGAACTCCAACATGGTGAATTCAGGGTTGTGCCGGGTCGAAACACCTTCGTTACGGAAGTTGCGGTTGATCTCGAACACTTTCTCGAAGCCACCGACCACCAGACGCTTCAGATACAGCTCCGGCGCGATACGCAGGAACATTTCCATGTCCAGGGCGTTGTGGTGGGTCTCGAACGGCTTGGCCGCCGCGCCGCCAGGAATGGTCTGCAGCATCGGCGTTTCCACTTCCAGGAAGTCACGCTTCATCAGGAAGCTGCGGATGTGGGCGATGACCTGGGAACGCACGCGGAAGGTTTCGCGCACGTCTTCGTTGACGATCAGGTCGACGTAGCGCTGGCGATAACGCTGCTCGGTGTCGGTCAGGCCGTGATGCTTGTCCGGCAGCGGGCGCAGCGACTTGGTCAGCAGGCGCACGTTGGTCATCTCGACGTACAGGTCGCCCTTGCCGGAACGGGCCAGGGTGCCTTCGGCGGCGATGATGTCGCCCAGGTCCCAGGTCTTGACCGCATTAAGGGTGTCTTCCGGCAAGGTCTTGCGGTTGACGTAGACCTGGATACGCCCGGTCATGTCCTGGATCACCATGAACGAGCCACGGTTGAGCATGATGCGACCGGCAACCTTGACCGGAATCGCCGCCTCGGCCAGCTCTTCCTTGGTCTTGTCCGCGTACTGTTTCTGCAGGTCGTTGCAGTAGTTGTCGCGGCGGAAGTCGTTGGGGAAGGCCTGACCCTTGGCGCGCTCGGCAGCAAGCTTTTCCTTGCGCAGGGCGATCAGGGTGTTTTCTTCCTGTTGCAGGGCCTGGTCGAGTTGTAGGTCGCTCATGTCTTTAAAATTTCCATCACAGGTTCGTTGCCCCTTGCCTGTGGCAAGGGATCGCGGGCCGGCCGCGCTCCTACAGAAGCGCGCCGTGCCCGCGGCATGGGTATCGCGGCTTACAGCCCCGACTTCAGGCTGGCCACCAGGTATTCGTCGATGTCGCCGTCGAGCACCTTGTCGCAGTCACTGCGTTCGATGTTGGTACGCAGATCCTTGATCCGCGAAGCATCGAGCACGTAGGAACGGATCTGGTGGCCCCAGCCGATGTCGGACTTGCTGTCTTCCAGCGCCTGGGAAGCGGCGTTGCGCTTCTGGATCTCCTGCTCGTACAACCGGGCCCGCAGCATCTTCATGGCGGTGTCCTTGTTGGCGTGCTGGGACCGTTCGTTCTGGCAGCTGACCACGGTGTTGGTCGGTACGTGGGTGATACGTACGGCCGAGTCGGTGGTGTTTACGTGCTGACCACCGGCACCGGAGGAACGGTAGGTGTCGATCCGCAGGTCCGCCGGGTTGATCTCGATTTCCACCTTGTCGTCGATCTCGGGCGACACGAACACGGCCGAGAACGAGGTGTGGCGGCGGGCGCCGGAGTCGAACGGGCTCTTGCGCACCAGGCGGTGCACGCCGATCTCGGTGCGCAGCCAGCCAAAGGCGTACTCGCCCTTGATGTGCACGGTGGCGCCCTTGATGCCGGCGACTTCGCCTTCGGACAGTTCCATGATGGTGGCGTCGAAGCCACGCTTGGAGGCCCAGCGCAGGTACATGCGCAGCAGGATGTTGGCCCAGTCCTGGGCTTCGGTGCCGCCGGAGCCGGCCTGGATGTCCAGGTAGGCGTTGTTCATGTCCATCTCGCCGCTGAACATGCGACGGAATTCCAGCTTGGCCAGGGCTTCGTCGAGACGGGTCAGTTCGGCGACCACGTCGCCCACTGTGCCTTCATCGTTCTCTTCGACGGCCATGTCCAGCAGATCGCGGCAATCGGCCAGGCCACCGGACAACTCGTCCAGGGTCTCGACGATCTGCGCCAGCGCAGCGCGTTCGCGGCCCAGTTCCTGGGCATATTCAGGCTTGTTCCAGACGTTCGGATCTTCAAGCTCGCGATTGACTTCGGTCAGACGCTCATGCTTTTGATCGTAGTCAAAGATACCCCCGAATAGTTTCGGAGCGCTCGGACAGGTCCTTGATAGTGTTAAGGATCGGGTTGATTTCCATGGCAGGCAGCACTCGTTGGCGAACTTTTGAAAGCCGGCGAGTATAACGTAATCAAGCTGGCGCGGCAGCCCGCCTGGCGGCTTTAGGCCCCCGCGGTGGCGGTTTTTTTCACTCGATCCCTACCTGGTTGCGACCATTGTGCTTGGCCAGATACAGGCCTTTGTCGGCGGCCGAGATCAATTGCCGGCAACTGGTGCTCGGCTGCGGCGTCATGGTCGACAGACCGATGCTGATGGTCAGGCTGGCCCCTTCGGTTGGCGCGATATGCGGAATCTTCAGCGCGGCCACGGTCTGGCGCAGCTTCTCGGCCACCAGCCGCGCCCCGCCGGGCGAGGTGTTCGGCAGCACCAGGGCAAACTCCTCCCCGCCATAACGCGCCGGTAAATCCGACGGTCGGCTGCTGGCCTCGCGGATCGCCGTCGCCACCTTGCGCAGGGCTTCATCGCCCTCCAGGTGGCCGAAGTTGTCGTTGTAGGACTTGAAGTAGTCGACATCGATCATCAGCAGCGACAACTGGGTCTGGTCGCGCATTGCCCGGCGCCATTCCAGCTCCAGGTACTCGTCGAAATGCCGGCGGTTGGACAGGCCGGTCAGGCCATCGGAGTTCATCAGGCGCTGCAGCACCAGGTTGGTATCGAGCAACTGCTGCTGGCTGACCCGCAGTGCGCGATAGGCCGCGTCCCGCTGCAACAGGGTCATGTAGGAGCGCGAGTGGTAACGGATGCGCGCCACCAGCTCGATATTATCCGGCAGCTTGACCAGGTAATCGTTGGCCCCGGCCGCGAAGGCCGCACTCTTGATCAGCGGGTCTTCCTTGGTCGAAAGCACGATGATCGGAATATTCTGGGTCGCCGGGTGGTTGCGGTACTCGCGCACCAGCGTCAACCCGTCCAGGCCCGGCATCACCAGGTCCTGCAGGATCACCGTCGGCTTGATGCGGATCGCCTGGGCAATGGCCTGGTGCGGGTCGGCACAAAAATGGAAGTCGATGTTTTCTTCATTCGCCAACCCACGCCGCACAGCCTCACCGATCATTGCCTGGTCGTCGACCAGCAGCACCATCGCAGCATTTTCATCGGTTTTAAAATCGTCGAGCTGTAAATCATTCATGGGTTGTCACCTGAGTTGCTACCTGGCCAGGACAGCTGCGTTTGTCGGTCATTTGGCAAATATCTCCAGCAATCGTGGAGCGATCTTGTCCAGTGGGCGAATCTCTGTGGCAGCGTCGATGGCAGCCGCCGCCTTGGGCATGCCATACACCGCGCTACTATTCTGGTCCTGGGCGATGGTCAGGTAACCCTGATCGCGCATCAGCTTCAGGCCCTGGGCGCCGTCGCGGCCCATGCCGGTCAGCAGTACGCCGACCGCGTCGCCATTCCAGTAACTGGCGACACTTTCAAAAAACACATCGATCGATGGCCGATAGATCTCGTTTACCGGCTCGGCGGTGTAGGCCAGGGTGCCGTTCTTCAACAGCCGGATATGGTGGTTGGTCCCGGCCAGCAGCACCGTGCCGCTCTGCGGTGGCTCGCCTTCGCGGGCCAGGCGCACCTTCAGCCCGGAAGCGCTGCTGAGCCATTCGGCCATGCCCGCGGCGAATACCTGGTCGACGTGCTGCACCAGCACGATGGCGGCCGGAAAATGGGCGGGCAGCCCCTTGAGCAGCACTTCCAGCGCGGCCGGGCCACCGGCGGACGAGCCGATCGCCACCAGGCCCTGACGTTGCGCCATGGTGCGCATCGGCGCCGGTGCCGAACGCACGTGGTTGCCGCGCTGCTGGCCGATCAGCCAGCCGATATTGAGGATCTTGCGCAGTAAAGGCGCCGCCGCTTCCTGCGCATTGCCAGCCCCCAGGGCCGGTGTATCGACCACGTCCAGCGCGCCATGGCCCATGGCCTCGAACACCCGATGCACGTTCTGCTGGCGATCCACCGTGACGATCACGATGGCGCAAGGGGTTTCGGCCATGATCCGGCGGGTCGCCTCCACGCCGTCCATCACCGGCATGATCAGGTCCATCAGGATCAGGTCGGGCGTCAGCTGCGCGCAGTATTCGACCGCTTCGGCGCCATTGGTCGCGACCCACACCACTTCATGCGCGGGTTCGAAGGCCAGGGCCCGGCGCAGGGCCTCCACGGCCATGGGCATGTCATTGACGATCGCGATTTTCATGCCCGCGCTCCTCCAATCAGCTCCACCACCGCATCCAGCAGGGCGTCGTCATGGAAACTGGCTTTGGCTAGATAATAGTCGGCTCCGGCATCCAGTCCACGGCGCCGGTCCTCTTCGCGATCCTTGTAGGAAACCACCATCACCGGCAACGACTGCAGGCGATTGTCACGGCGCAGGAGTGTGACCAATTCAATCCCATCCATTCGGGGCATATCGATGTCAGTGATCAGCAGGTCGAAGTCTTCCGAACGCAGGGCGTTCCAGCCATCCATGCCGTCGACGGCGACCGCTACGTCATAACCACGGTTGAGCAAAAGCTTGCGTTGCAGCTCACGCACAGTGAGCGAGTCGTCGACCACCAGGATGCGCTTGCGCGCCGTCTCGGCCTGATGGCGGTTGTGACGGGCGATGCGCTCCAGCCGGCCGGTATTGAGCAGCTTGTCCACCGAACGCAGCATGTCCTCGACGTCGACGATCAGCACCACGGAGCCGTCATCGAGCAAGGCCCCGGCGGAAATGTCCTGGACCTTGCCCAGGCGGTCGTCCAGCGGCAGCACCACCAGGGTCCGTTCGCCGATGAAACGCTCGACCGCCACGCCATAGACCGCGTCGCGCTCGCGAATCACCACCACCTTGAGTGTGGAGTCGTTGCTCTGCCCCGCCGGGCGTTGCAACAGCTGGCTGGCCGCGACCAGGCCGACATGGCGGCCTTCGTGCCAGAAATGCTGGCGCCCTTCCAGCTGGACAATGTCATCGGGCTCCAGGTCGCACATGCGTTCGATATGCGCCAGCGGGAAGGCGTAGGCCTCTTCGCCGACCTCCACCACCAGGCTGCGCACCACCGACAGGGTCAGCGGCACTTCGAGGTGGAAACGACTGCCCTGCCCCGCCACCTGCTCCATCTGCACCGCGCCGCGCAGCTGGCGCACCATGTGCTGCACCGCATCCAGGCCGACACCGCGCCCGGAGACCTCGGTGACCTTGTCCCGCAGGCTGAAGCCCGGCAGGAACAGGAAGGTCAGCAGTTCTTCCTCGCTCAGTTGGGCAGCGGTCTCGGCCGGGGACAGCTGGCGCTCGACGATGCTCTGGCGCACCCGTTCCAGGTCGACGCCATTGCCGTCGTCGCTGAGTTCCAGCACCAGCAATCCGGCCTGGTGGGAAGCGCGCAGGCGAATCAGGCCCTCGGCCGGCTTGCCCGCCAGCAGTCGCTGCTCGGGCATTTCGATGCCGTGATCGACCGCGTTGCGCAGCAGGTGGGTCAATGGCGCCTCGAGTTTTTCCAGCACGTCGCGATCGACCTGGGTCTTCTCACCTTCGACTTCCAGGCGGACCTGCTTGCCCAGGCTGCGCCCCAGGTCGCGGACCATCCGTACCTGGCCCATCAGCACATCGGCGAACGGCCGCATGCGACAGGCCAGCGCGGTGTCGTAGAGCACCTGGGCACGCTGGCTGGCCTGCCAGCCGAACTCATCCAGCTCGGCGGTTTTCTCGGTCAGCAGCTGCTGGGACTCCGCCAGCAGGCGCCGCGCATCCTCCAGGGCTTCGAGGGCCTCCAGGCCCAACACCTGCTCCTTGAGATGCCCATTGAGGTTTTCCAGGGCGCGCAGCCCGTTGCTCTGCATGCGCTTGAGGCGCTGCAGGGCCGCCAGGTACGGCTTCAGGCGCTGGGTTTCCACCAGCGACTTGCTCGACAGATCGAGCAGGCTGTTCAAGCGTTCGGCCGTGACCCGCAGCACCCGCTCGCCACCCTCGGCGAGCTTCTTGCCCTTCTGCGCAAGCGCCGCGGCCGTCTCTTGCAGGGTTTCCTGCAGTACCTCCTGCGGCATCTCGAACGGCGGGACCTGCGGTTCGGGTTCGACCCGCGGGGCCTCCAGCTGCAGCTCGGCCATGGGCAACAGGCCTGGCTCGACCCTGGGCGGGACAGCGCCTGCAGCCGGCGCACCCGACGAGCCGATCAACTGCTCCATGAGCGCCACATAGGCGGCAATGTCCTGATCACCGACCTGGCTGCCCGGCGTGGCAATGCGCATCAGGAAATCGGTGCCCTGCAGCAGCGCATCGATATGCTCGGGATGCAGGTACAGCCGCCCTTCCTGGGCGCTGACCAGGCAATCTTCCATCACATGGGCCACGCTGACGCCAGCGTCGACCCCGACAATCCGCGCCGCGCCCTTGAGCGAGTGAGCGGCGCGCATGCAGGCTTCCAACTGGTCGGCCTGGATCGGATTGCGTTCCAGCGCCAGCAGGCCGGCACTGAGCACCTGGGTCTGGGTTTCGGCTTCCAGGCTGAAGAGTTCGAGCAGCGAGGCGTCGCGCATTTGATCGGGGGTCATGTCAGGCTCCGGGTCACGGCAGACAGCAACTGCTCTTCATCCAGCCAACGCAGGCTGCGGCCCTTCCATTGCAGGACGCCACGGGTGTACTTGGCACTGGCCTGCTGGCCGGAAACCGCGGCGGCGTCCAGGGTGCGCTCGTCGATGGCATGGATACCCTCCACCTCGTCCACCGGCACCACCACCGGGCCGCCCTGGGCGGCGATGATCAGCATGCGCGGAATGACCCGCGCGCCCGACACGACCGTGCCGCTGGTGTCCAGCCCCAGCAGTTCCACCAACGACAGGCAGGCCACCAGCGCACCACGCACATTCGCCACGCCCAGCAAGGCCCGCGAGCGCTGGTGCGGCAAGGAATGGATCGGTTGCAGCGGCGCCACTTCCACCAGGCAACGGGTGGCAATGCCCAGCCACTCCTCGCCCAGGCGGAACATCAACAGCGAACGGGTGACGACATCCGTATCGGCCTCGGCCGTGTGCTCAGGACGCTCCTGCTGCAACGCATAGCGGTCGAGCAGACGGGTGGCCGCGGCGGAATACACCGAGCAGTTGCGGCAATGCACATGCCCGGCCAGCAACGGGCAACTCTTGTCGCCATGGATACCGATGCGGTTCCAGCAATCGTCGATGGCCTGCGCATCTTCGTGGGTCACGTTCAACGAAACAGAGCCGCTCATGATTTACGCTCACTGTCTGCTGCACGGCCGCTACGGGCCGCACGCTCCTGCAATCGACGGGCACCGGCGACGTCGCCCTGGGAAGCCAGCAAGGCGGCCAGGTGCGCCAGCGCTTCGGCGTGCTGCGGGTCCAAGTACAGGGCCTTGCGATAGAAACCCTGGGCTTCCAGGGCGCTGCCCGCCACGTCGCTGAGCAGCCCTAGCCAATAGAACACCTGCGCCACCGGCTCGTGGGTATCCAGGTAGTGCTCGCAGGCCGCCCGGGCCTCGGCGCTTTTACCTTCGTTGGCCAGGGCCGCGATGCTCGCCAGCAGGGTCGTGGCGTCGCTGACCGGCCTGGTCGGCGCCGGGCGCTGGCTCGCCACGGCGGCACTGGAAAACGGCCGGCTGCGCACGGGCGGCGCGATGCTGCGCACCGGCTGGCGTGCCGGCAATGCGCTTGGGACAAAGGCCGGCGCGGGTTCGGGCTCGGGTTCGTTATGCCGGCTGAAGGCAAAGGACTGGGCAATGCCGATCGAACGCATGCCCAAACGGCCCAGCAGGCTGCCTTCGGCCGGGCCGATGAACAACACGCCTTCAACGTGAGTCAGGCGCTTGAGCACTTCGAACACCTGGCGCTGGGTCGGCTGATCGAAATAGATCAGCAGGTTGCGACAGAAGACAAAATCGTAGGGCGGTTCATGGGCCAGCAAGGTCGGGTCCAGCAGGTTGCCGACCTGCAGGCGCACTTGTTCGCGCACCCGCTCGCTGAGGCTGTAGCGCTCATCTTCGGCGGTGAAGTGCCGCTCGCGGAAATCGCTGTGCTGGCCGCGAAAGGAGTTCTTGCCGTACACCGCCTGCCTGGCCCGCTCGACCGACAGCGGGCTGACATCGAAGCCATCGACCTTGAATTGATGGGGGGCAAGCCCGGCGTCGAACAGGGCCATGGCAATCGAGTACGGCTCTTCGCCGGTGGAGCACGGCAGGCTGAGGATGCGCAATGCGCGCATGCCCTTGAGTTGGGAAAGGCGCGAGAGGGCGAGTTTGGCCAGGGTCGCGAAGGACTCCGGGTACCGGAAAAACCAGGTTTCCGGGACGATCACCGCCTCGATCAACGCTTGCTGTTCATCGCGCGAGCCTTGCAGGGTCTGCCAGTAATGGTCGGTGCTGGGCGCCTGCTGGGCGATGCTGCGCTGGCGCACCGCGCGCTCGATGATCGCCGGCCCCACCGAGGCCACGTCGAGGCCGATGCGCTCCTTGAGAAAATCGAAAAATCGCTGGTCGCTGCTCATGACGACTCCCCGAGCAACGCCGGATCCAGTGGCGGCGAGGGAAACAGCAGCGCACGCACCTCGGCATCCAGCAGATCGTCGACCCGCACCCATTGCAGCAGGCCCTGGGCGTCTTCATGGACCGGCCCCAGGTACGGCGCATTGCGGTTATCCAGGCCGTAGGCCTTGAAGTCCTGCGGGTTGCACCGCAGGGTGTCGGTGGCCTGCTCGAGGATCAGCCCCAGCAACCGCGCGGGCTGTGCCGCCTGCGGGCGGTAATGCACCAGCACCAGGCGGGTGCTGGTGCGTTCCTGCGCCGGCTGGCCAAAGGTCAGGGCGCTCAGGTCGAGCACCGGCACCACCGCGCCGCGATGGGCAAAGACCCCGGCCACCCAGGACGGCGCCCGGGGAATCGGCTTGAGTTGCAGGCGCGGCAATACCTCGACCACCTCGACGGCCTGCAAGGCGTAACGTTCGGTGCCGATGCGGAACACCAGGAACAGCGCGTCTTTGGTCGCCGTCCCTGCGCCGCCTTTCGCTGCGAGCTCGTTCATCAGACTTTGAAACGCGAGACGCCGCTGCGCAGCCCCACCGCCACCTGGCTCAGTTCATCGATGGCGAAACTGGCCTGGCGCAGCGACTCGACGGTCTGGCTGCTGGCATCGCCCAGTTGCACCAGGGCGTGGTTGATCTGCTCGGCACCGGTGGCCTGGGCCTGCATGCCCTCGTTGACCATCAACACCCGCGGCGCCAGGGCCTGGACCTGATGGATGATCTGCGACAGCTGCTCGCCGACCTGCTGCACCTCGGCCATGCCGCGGCGCACTTCTTCGGAGAACTTGTCCATGCCCATGACCCCGGCCGAGACCGCCGACTGGATCTCCCGGACCATTTGCTCGATGTCGTAGGTGGCGACCGCGGTCTGGTCCGCCAGGCGCCGCACTTCGGTGGCCACCACGGCAAAACCGCGCCCGTATTCGCCGGCCTTCTCGGCTTCGATCGCGGCGTTGAGCGACAGCAGGTTGGTCTGGTCGGCGACCTTGACGATGGTCACCACCACCTGGTTGATGTTGCCGGCCTTCTCATTGAGGATCGCCAGCTTGGCGTTGACCAGGTCGGCCGCGCCCATCACCGAATGCATGGTTTCTTCCATCCGCGCCAAGCCTTGCTGGCCGGAGCCGGCCAGCACCGAAGCCTGGTCGGCGGCGGTGGAGACTTCGGTCATGGTGCGCACCAGATCGCGCGAGGTGGCCGCGATTTCCCGGGAGGTCGCGCCAATTTCGGTGGTGGTTGCCGCGGTCTCGGTGGCGGTGGCCTGTTGCTGCTTGGAGGTGGCGGCAATCTCGGTGACCGAGGTGGTGACCTGGACCGAGGAGCGCTGCGCCTGGGACACCAGGGAGTTGAGTTCGGTCATCATGTCGTTGAAGCCGGTTTCCACGGCGCCGAATTCGTCCTTGCGCTCCAGGTTCAGGCGGCTGGTCAGATCGCCCGTGCGCATGACGTCGAGGATCTTCACGATACGGTTCATCGGCGCCATGATCGCGCGCATCAGCAACAGGCCGCACAGGCCCGCCGCCAGCACCGCCACCAGCAGGGAAACGCCCATGGTGACCTTGGCCTCGGCCACCGCATCGTCGATCTGCGAGGCGGCCGAATCGGCGACCCCCTTGTTCTCGTCGATGATGTCGTTGAGTTTCATCCGACCGGCGATCCAGGTGGGCGTCAACTGCTCATGGAACACGCGGACAGCCTCGGCTTCCTGATTACGCCGATGCAGATCCAGGACCGAGGCCTGAATCCTGAGAAATTCCTGATGGCGCTTTTCAAACTCGTCGAACTCCTGCCGGTCTGTCTCGCCGCGAAGCGTTCCCTTGTAGCTGGCCATGTATTTCTGCAGGCGTTGCTCGAAGCTTTTGAAGTCCGCCTCATCCTTGGCACTGACGCCCTTGCCTTCGTTCAGGCCGATGATTTCCTGGGTATGCAGGAAACTGTCGACCCATGAACCGCGAATCATCGAACTGAAATAGACCCCGGGAATGGCATCGGAACGCATGCGGTCTTCACCGGCCTCGATCTTCAACAAGCGGGAGTACGAGGCTATGACCATCAGCAGCATGATGGTGATAATCACCGCAAAGCTCGCCAAAATGCGTTGGCGCAACGTCCAGTTCTTCACAGTCAGTCCTCGGGGCCATTCAAATGGTGGGGAGTATAGCCGAGGGCGTACCATCATTTATCAGCGTGTTGCGCACCACGTCTCACTCAGAGCGAAAGGCAGGGTCCGCTCTGGAGGGCTACTTTCCGCCAGATGGCTCGAGCGCCGCCAGTGATGATCCGGCACAAGCAGAGGGTATTTCAGCCATCAAAGAGGGCGTGCGAAGCTTTCTCCAGCGCACGCCCGATTGGCGTCAAAGACTGGCCTGGCGCACCTGTTTTTCCAGTTCGAGCTTCAACCCCGGCTCCAGCTTGAGCTGACGCGACAGCTCATCCAGGTAGGCCTTCTCCATGAAGTTTTCCTCGTCCACCAGCATCACGCTGGCGACGTACATTTCGGCGGCCATTTCCGGCGTGCCGGCGGCCCGCGCGACATCCGCCGGGTCCAAGGGTTTGTTGAGTTCGGCGTGCAACCAGTGCTGCAGCTCCTGGTCGTTGTCCAGCTTGGTGAACTCACCTTCGATCAGGGCGCGCTCGCGCTCGTCGATATGGCCATCGGCCTTGGCTGCGGCCACCAGCGCCTTGAGAATCGCCTGGCTGTGCTGCTCGACCTGCTGCGCGGGCAGGCGGTCGAGGGTCTGCGGCTCGCTTTTCAGCGCACCGGCCTGCTGCGCCTGCCAGTTGCCGTAGGCCTTGTAGGCGATCACGCCCAATGCCGCCAGGCCGCCGTAGGTCAACGCCTTGCCCCCGAACTTGCGGGCTTTTTTATTGCCCAGCAGCAAGCCCATGGCGCCGGCCGCCAACGCCCCGCCACCAGCACCGGATAACAGGCTGCCGAGCCCACCGGACCCGCCACCGAGCAACCCGCCCAGCGCGCCCTTGTCGGCAGCGGATGCCTTGTTCTGCTGCGCCCCGGCCTTGTTCTGCAACAGCTCCTGGCCGGACTTGAGCAATTGATCGAGCAATCCACGGGTGTTCATCCAAACCTCCAGCAATTTGAGTTGATCGAATCAATAAGGCCACCAGCCTAGATCGAAGTGCCCAGCGCCTGGGCTCGAGTGTGCTTCCAGATGTTGCTTCGCCGGACTCGGCCATGCGCCTGGGCAGTCGTTCGATTAAAAAGATATACACTCGAAAAAATCGATAAAAACGCCTGACCGGTGATTGCCCATGATGACCCTGCGCCAGATCCGTCACTTCATCGCCGTGGCCGAGACCGGATCGATCTCGTCCGCCGCCCAGGCAGTGTTCATTTCCCAGTCGACCCTGACCCTGGCGATCCAGCAGCTCGAACAGGAAATCGGCGTCAGCCTGTTCAACCGCCATGCCAAGGGCATGACCCTGACCCACCAGGGCCACCAGTTCCTGCGCCAGGCGCACCTGATCCTGGCCACGGTCGACAACGCCAAGCGCAGCCTGCAACAGAGCACCGACCAGGTGGCCGGCCAGTTGATCGTCGGCGTGACCAGCCTGGTCGCCGGTTACTACCTGGCGGATTTGCTCACGCGTTTCCAGCGCGCCTACCCCAATGTGGAAATCCGCGTGATGGAGGATGAGCGCCCCTACATCGAGCACTTGCTGGTCAGCGGCGAAATCGACGTCGGGGTGTTGATCCTCTCCAACCTAGAGGACCGCCACGCCCTGCAGACCGAAGTGCTGACCCACTCCCCTCACCGCCTGTGGCTGCCTGCCCAGCATCCGTTGCTGGAACACGACAGCATCAACCTGGCGGATGTCGCGCGCGAGCCGCTGATCCAGCTCAACGTCGATGAAATGGACCGCAACGCCCAGCGCCTGTGGTCCGGCGCCGGCCTGCAACCGCGCGTCACCTTGCGCACCGCCTCCACCGAAGCGGTGCGCAGCCTGGTGGCGGCCGGGCTTGGGGTGTCGATCCAGCCGGACATGACCTATCGCCCCTGGTCGCTGGAGGGCGACATCATCGAAGCCCGGCCCATCGCCGACCTCAGCCAGACCCTCGACGTCGGCCTGGCCTGGCGTCGTGGCGCGGCGCGCCCGACGCTGGTGGACCCGTTCCTGACCGTGGCCCGCGAACAGCCCCACGGCGGGCGCAAGCCATCTATTTAATCGAACGCTGCATTCAGTATTTAGTATTTGTCGAGCACCGGCCCCGCCACTAGTCTCTGATCATCCGTCCAGAGAGGGCCGGGCCTCCGTCACTGGAGAGCACCATGGCCATACAAGAAAAGAGAACCCGGAAAATGGCTGGCGCGCAGACTCCGTTGTCCACCGCTTTGTTGATCGATGGCGAATTGGTCGCCGGCCAGGGGCTTGTCGAGCCGATCCTCAACCCGGCCACCGGCGAAGTGCTGACCCAGATCGCCGAGGCCAGCAGCGAACAGGTGGAAGGCGCGATCCTCGCCGCCCACCGCGCCTTTACCGACTGGTCGCGAACCACGCCCCAGCAACGCTCGAACATCCTCCTGGCGATTGCCGATGCCGTGGAAAAGCAGGCCGACCACCTGGCCCGCCTGGAATCGCTGAATTGCGGCAAACCGCTGCACCTGGCGCGCCAGGATGATCTGGGCGCCACCGTCGACGTGTTCCGTTTTTTTGCCGGCGCGGTGCGCTGCCAGACCGGCCAGTTGGCCGGCGAGTACCTGCCGGGCTACACCAGCATGGTGCGGCGCGACCCCATCGGTGTGGTGGCGTCCATCGCGCCGTGGAACTACCCGATCATGATGGCCGCCTGGAAGATCGCTCCGGCCCTGGCCGCCGGCAACACCCTGGTGTTCAAGCCGTCGGAGCACACCCCGCTGTCGATCCTGGCCCTGGCGCCGACCCTGGCCGAACTGCTGCCGCGCGGCGTGCTGAACATTGTCTGCGGCGGTGGCGAAGGCGTCGGCAGCCACCTGGTCAGCCATCCCAAGGTGCGCATGGTGTCGCTGACCGGCGATATCGTCACCGGGCAGAAGATCCTCCAGGCCGCCTCGAAAACCCTGAAACGCACGCACCTGGAGCTGGGCGGCAAGGCCCCGGTGATCGTCTGCAACGATGCCGACCTGCAGGCCGTGGTCGAAGGCGTGCGCAACTACGGCTACTACAACGCCGGCCAGGACTGCACCGCGGCCTGCCGGATCTACGCCCAGGGCGGAATCCATGACCGCCTGGTGGCCGAGCTGGGCGCCGCCGTGAGTAGCCTGCGGTTCGCCGGCAAGCGCGATGCCGACAACGAGATCGGCCCGCTGATCAGTACCCGCCAGCGCGATCGCGTGGCCAGCTTCGTCGAACGCGCCCTGGGCCAACCGCATATCGAGCGGGTGACCGGCGCCGCGGTGCATTCGGGCGCCGGTTTCTATTACCAGCCGACCCTGTTGGCAGGCTGCCGGCAGCAGGATGAAATCGTCCAGCGCGAAGTCTTCGGCCCGGTGGTCACCGTCACCCGTTTCGACGAGCTGGCGCAGGCGGTGGAATGGGCCAACGACTCGGAATACGGCCTGGCCTCGTCGGTCTGGACCCAGAACCTGGACAAGGCCATGCAGGTGGCGGCCCGCCTGCAATACGGCTGCACCTGGATCAACAGCCATTTCATGCTGGCCAGCGAAATGCCCCACGGCGGCTTGAAACGCTCCGGCTACGGCAAGGACCTGTCCAGCGATTCGCTGCAGGACTACAGCGTGGTGCGGCACATCATGGCCCGCCACGGCAATGACCTGGAATAACGGCACTAAGCTAATAACAAGCCCTTAGGGCGCGCTCCACCACGTTCACAACTGCCCCGACCATAATTTGAAGAAGAGGGTTTCCCCATGTTCGTGCACAAGACCGCACTGCTCAGTGCAATCACCACCGCCCTGCTGGCCAGCGCCAGCCTCCAGGCCGCCGAACCGCTCAAGGCCGTCGGCGCCGGCGAAGGTCAGCTGGATATCGTGGCCTGGCCCGGCTACATCGAACGTGGCGAAAGCGACAAGAGTTACGACTGGGTCACCGGCTTCGAGAAAGAGACTGGTTGCAAGGTCAACGTCAAGACCGCGGGCACCTCCGACGAGATGGTCAGCCTGATGGCCAAGGGCGGCTACGACCTGGTCACCGCATCCGGCGACGCCTCCCTGCGGCTGATCGTCGGCAAGCGCGTGCAGCCGATCAACACCGCGCTGATTCCCAACTGGAAAAACCTCGATCCACGCCTCAAGGACGCGCCCTGGTACGTGGTCGACAAGCAGACCTACGGCACGCCCTACCAGTGGGGCCCGAACGTGCTGATGTACAACACCACCGTCTTCAAGCAGGCGCCGACCAGCTGGAACGTACTGTTCGATGCGCAGAACCTGCCGGACGGCAAGCCCAACAAGGGCCGCGTGCAAGCCTATGACGGGCCGATCTACATCGCCGACGCCGCGCTGTACCTCAAGAGCGCGAAACCGGAACTGGGGATCCAGAACCCTTACGAACTGACCGAGGCCCAGTACAAGGCGGTGCTCGACCTGCTGCGCGCCCAGCAGCCGCTGATCCACCGCTACTGGCACGACACCACGGTGCAGATGAGCGACTTCAAGAACGAAGGCGTGGTCGCCGCCAGCTCCTGGCCGTATCAGGTCAACGGCCTGATCAACGAGAAACAGCCGATCGCCTCGACCATTCCCAAGGAAGGGGCCACCGGCTGGGCCGACACCACCATGCTGCACAGCGAGGCCAAGCACCCCAACTGTGCCTACAAGTGGATGGACTGGTCGCTCACGCCGAAGGTCCAGGGTGACGTCGCCGCCTGGTTCGGTTCGCTGCCGGCCGTGCCGGCGGCCTGCAAGGAAAGCGAACTGCTGGGCGCCGAGGGCTGCAAGACCAACGGCTTCGACCAGTTCGACAAGATCGCCTTCTGGAAAACCCCGCAGGCCGAGGGCGGCAAGTTCGTGCCGTACAGCCGCTGGACCCAGGACTACATCGCGATCATGGGCGGGCGGTAAGCCCTCTGTAGCCGCTGCCGCAGGCTGCGCAAGGTCCGCTGGACCTTGTGCGCCCTGAGGATCGCCGCGCCCCTGCGGGGCGATCGCAGCCTGCGGCAGCGGCTACAGGTTCCTGCGCCAGGTTCGCTCCGGCAGGAGCGGCCTTCGCCGCCAGACCTGATCCCGCTTATTTCGACAGCGCGCTTTTCCGGAGCACCGCACCATGACGCTTGCAGTCCAGTTCACCAACGTTTCCCGGCAGTTTGGCGAGGTGAAGGCCGTTGACCGGGTTTCCATCGATATCCAGGACGGCGAGTTCTTTTCCATGCTCGGCCCTTCCGGCTCGGGCAAGACCACCTGCCTGCGCCTGATCGCCGGTTTCGAACAGCCGAGTGCCGGTTCGATCCACATCCACGGGGCCGAAGCCACTGGGTTGCCGCCCTACCAGCGCGACGTCAACACCGTGTTCCAGGATTACGCGCTGTTCCCCCATATGAACGTGCGCGACAACGTGGCCTACGGCCTGAAAGTCAAAGGCGTCGCCAAGGCCGAGCGCCTCAAACGCGCCGAGGAAGCCCTGGCCATGGTCGCCCTGGAAGGCTACGGCGAGCGCAAGCCGGTGCAGCTGTCCGGCGGCCAGCGCCAGCGCGTGGCCCTGGCCCGGGCGCTGGTCAATCGGCCGCGGGTCCTGCTGCTGGACGAACCCCTGGGAGCGCTGGACCTGAAGCTGCGCGAACAGATGCAGGGCGAACTGAAGAAGCTGCAGCGCCAGCTCGGCATCACCTTCATCTTCGTCACCCACGACCAGACCGAAGCCCTGTCGATGTCCGACCGCGTGGCAGTGTTCAACAAGGGCCGCATCGAGCAGGTCGACAGCCCGCGCAACCTGTACATGAAACCGGCCACCACCTTCGTCGCCGAGTTCGTCGGTACCTCCAACGTGATTCGCGGCGAGCTGGCCGAGCGCCTGAGCGGCAGCCAGCGGCCCTTTTCGATCCGCCCGGAACACGTGCGCTTCGCCGAAGGCCCGCTGTCCAGCCACGAGATCGAAGTCAGCGGCCTGCTGCACGATATCCAGTACCAGGGCAGCGCCACCCGCTACGAGCTGCAGCTGGACAACGGCCAGACCCTCAGCATCAGCCAGGCCAACGACCAATGGCTGGACAGCAGCGCCCAGCACCAGACCGGGCAACGCATCAGCGCGCGCTGGGCCCGCGAGGCGATGATCCCGCTGGCCGATACCCTGGCGAGCGGGGTGTGACATGAACACCCTGGCAATCACTCCCCAAAGCGCCGGCGGCTCGCCGCTGCGGCGCTTTTCCAACCTGCTGTACCGGCGGCCGAACCTGTACCTGGCGCTGCTGCTGGTACCACCGCTGCTCTGGTTCGGCGCGATCTACCTGGGCTCCTTGCTGGTCCTGCTCTGGCAAGGCTTCTACACCTTCGACGACTTCACCATGGCGGTCACCCCGGACCTGACCCTGGCCAACTTCGCCGCGCTGTTCCAGCCGTCGAACTTCGACATCATCCTGCGCACCCTGAGCATGGCCATCGCCGTCTCGCTTGCCAGCGCCGTGGTCGCCTTCCCCATCGCCTACTACATGGCGCGCTACACCAGCGGCAAGACCAAGGCGTTCTTCTATATCGCGGTGATGCTGCCGATGTGGGCCAGCTATATCGTCAAGGCCTACGCCTGGACCCTGCTGCTGGCCAAGGGCGGCGTGGCCCAGTGGTTCGTCCAGCACCTGGGGCTGGAGCCGCTGTTGCAGTTCATCCTGGGGATTCCCGGGGTCGGCGGCAGCACCCTGTCGACCTCGCACCTGGGACGCTTCATGGTGTTCGTCTATATCTGGCTGCCGTTCATGATCCTGCCGATCCAGGCGTCCCTGGAGCGCTTGCCGCCGTCCTTGCTGCAAGCCTCCGCCGACCTCGGCGCCAGGCCAAGCCAGACCTTCATGCAGGTGATCCTGCCGCTGTCGGTGCCGGGTATCGCCGCCGGCTCGATCTTCACCTTCTCCCTGACCCTGGGCGACTTCATCGTGCCGCAGCTGGTGGGCCCGCCCGGCTACTTCGTCGGCAGCATGGTCTACGCCCAGCAAGGGGCGATCGGCAACATGCCGATGGCCGCCGCCTTCACCCTGGTGCCGATCGTGCTGATCGCCATTTACCTGTCCATCGTCAAACGCCTGGGGGCCTTCGATGCGCTCTGATTCAGCCACGCACGGAGAACAAGCTTCACTGGGCCTGCGCCTTGCCGCGTGGGGTGGGTTGCTGTTCCTGCACTTCCCGATCCTGATCATCTTCCTCTACGCCTTCAACACCGAAGACGCTGCCTTCAGCTTTCCGCCCCGGGGCTTCACCCTGAAGTGGCTCAGCGTGGCCTTCGCCCGCCCCGACGTGCTCGAGGCCATCAAGCTGTCGCTGCAGATCGCCGCCATCGCCACCCTGATCGCCCTGATCCTCGGCACCCTGGCCTCGGCGGCGCTGTACCGGCGGGACTTCTTCGGCAAGCAGGGCATTTCGCTGATGCTGATCCTGCCCATCGCCCTGCCGGGGATCATCACCGGCATCGCCCTGCTGGCGACCTTCAAGACCTTGGGGATCGAGCCGGGGATGTTCACCATCATCGTTGGCCACGCGACCTTCTGCGTGGTGATTGTCTACAACAACGTGATCGCCCGTTTGCGCCGCACCTCCCACAGCCTGATCGAAGCCTCGATGGACCTGGGCGCCGACGGCTGGCAGACCTTCCGCTACATCATCCTGCCGAACCTCGGCTCGGCGTTGCTGGCCGGCGGCATGCTGGCGTTCGCCCTGTCGTTCGACGAAATCATCGTCACCACCTTCACCGCCGGCCATGAACGCACCCTGCCGCTGTGGCTGCTCAACCAGCTCAGCCGACCGCGGGACGTACCGGTGACCAACGTCGTCGCCATGCTGGTGATGCTGGTGACCATGCTGCCGATCCTCGGCGCCTATTACCTGACCCGCGGCGGCGAGAGCGTCGCGGGCAGCGGCGGCAAATAAAACCGGCTTGGAACCCGGGCCTGTAGGAGCGAGGCTTGCCCGCGAAGAGGCCTGCACATTCAACATCGATGTTGACTGCTAACGCGTTTTCGCGGGCAAGCCTCGCTCCTACAGAGGCTCGTTTCCATAGAAAAACAATAGCTTCGAAGAGGACACGAACATGCAAACCAAACTCTTGATCAACGGCCAACTGGTCACTGGTGAAGGCCCTGCCCAGCCGGTATTCAACCCGGCACTGGGCAAGGTGCTGGTGGACATCAACGAGGCCAGCGAAGCCCAGGTCGATGCCGCGGTGCGCGCCGCCGACGCGGCGTTCCAGAGCTGGTCGCAAACCGTGCCGAAAGAACGCTCGCTGCTGTTGCTCAAGCTGGCCGACAGCATCGAAGCCCACGGTGAAGAGCTGGCCCGGCTGGAGTCGGACAACTGCGGCAAGCCGCTGAGCGCGGCCTTGAACGACGAGATCCCGGCGATTGCCGACGTGTTCCGCTTCTTCGCCGGCGCCAGCCGTTGCCTCAGCAGTTCGGCCGGCGGCGAATACCTGCCGGGCCACACGTCGATGATCCGTCGCGACCCGGTGGGGGTAATCGCCTCCATCGCGCCGTGGAACTACCCGCTGATGATGGTCGCCTGGAAAATCGCCCCGGCCCTGGCCGCCGGCAACACCGTGGTGCTCAAGCCCTCGGAGCAGACCCCGCTGACCGCCCTGCGCCTGGCCGAACTGGCAGCCGGGATCTTTCCCGCCGGCGTGCTCAACCTGGTCTTCGGCCGCGGCGCCACGGTGGGCCAGCCGCTGGTGACCCATCCGAAGGTGCGCATGGTATCGCTCACTGGCTCCATCGCCACCGGCTCGAACATCATTTCCAGCACCGCCGACAGCGTCAAACGCATGCACATGGAACTGGGCGGCAAGGCGCCGGTGATCATCTTCGACGATGCCGACATCGACGCCGCCGTGGACGGCATCCGCACCTTCGGCTTCTACAACGCCGGCCAGGACTGTACCGCCGCCTGCCGCATCTATGCGCAGGAGGGCATCTACGAACGCTTCGTCGAGAAGCTCGGCGCAGCGGTCGCCAGCATCAAGTACGGCCTGCAGGGCGACCCGGACACCGAGCTGGGCCCGCTGATCAGCGCCCAGCACCGCGACCGCGTGGCCGGCTTCGTCGAGCGCGCCATCGCCCAGCCACATATCCGCCTGGTCACCGGCGGCAAGACGGTGGACGGCGACGGTTTCTTCTTCGAACCGACGGTGCTGGCCGACGCCCAGCAGGACGACGAAATCGTCCGCCGCGAAGTGTTCGGGCCGGTGGTCTCGGTCACCCGTTTCGCCGACGAAGCCCAGGTCCTGGGCTGGGCCAACGACTCGGACTACGGCCTGGCGTCCTCGGTGTGGACCGCCGATGTCGGCCGCGCCCACCGCCTCTCGGCGCGCCTGCAATATGGCTGCACCTGGGTCAACACCCACTTCATGCTGGTCAGCGAAATGCCCCACGGCGGGCAGAAACTCTCCGGCTACGGCAAGGACATGTCCATGTACGGCCTGGAGGACTACACCGTCGTGCGCCATGTGATGTTCAAGCACTGACCCGCATCGCGGGCAAGCCTCGCTCCTACGGACTGTATAAATCCGTAGG
>NZ_JAQZAA010000080.1:0-64514 GCF_028640875.1 Pseudomonas sp. SBT1-2
CTATAGACGGTATTGACCGTAGGAGCGAGGCTTGCCCGCGATGCTTTTACAACGCCAAAGGCGCGCGCTCGCACAAGGCGTTCAATGCCTTGGCCCATTGCGGGTCGTCGTTCAGGCACGGCACCAGCACCAACTCCTCCCCTCCCGCTTCGCGGAACTGCTCGCGACCGCGATCGCCGATCTCTTCCAGGGTCTCGATGCAGTCGGCGACGAACGCCGGGCACATCACCAGGATCTTCTTCACCCCCTGCCGGGCCAGCTCATCCAGACGCGCCTCGGTGTAGGGCTCGATCCATTTGGCACGCCCCAGACGAGACTGGAACGACACCGACCACTTGCCGTCCGGCAGCCCCATGCGCTCGGCGAATGCCCGGGCCGTGTTCAGGCACTGGCCGCGGTAACAGGTGGCGGCCACCTCGGGGGTTGCGTCGCGGCAGCAATCGCCGTCCAGGCTGTGGCCGGGATTGAGTTTTTTCAGGTGCCGTTCGGGCAAGCCATGGAAGCTCAACAGCAAATGATCGAAGTCCTGTTGCAGGTGCGGCCTGGCACTGGCCACCAGCGCGTCGAGGTACTCCGGCTGATCGTAAAACGGCTGCAGCACCGAAAGCTGTACATCCAGCTGCTTGTCGCGAATCACCCGCCGGGCCTCTTCCACCACCGTGGTCACGGTGCTGTCGGCGAACTGTGGATAGAGTGGCGCCAGGGTGATTTTCTTCTGCCCCTGGGCCACCAGACGCAACAACGCCGACTCGATGGACGGCTCGCCATAACGCATCGCCAGCTCCACCGGGCCGTGCTTCCACTCACTCGTCATGGTTTCCTGCAGACGGCGGCTGAGCACCACCAGCGGCGAACCCTGCTCCCACCAGATCGAGGCGTAGGCATGGGCCGATTGCTCCGGACGCTTGATCAGGATCAGCGACACCAGCAGCCGCCGGACCGGCCACGGCAGGTCGATCACGTAAGGGTCCATCAGGAATTGATTGAGGTAGCTGCGCACATCCGCCACCGAGGTGGAGGCCGGCGAACCCAGGTTGACCAGGAGCAACGCGTGATCGGTCATGCAACGTCCTATTTCAGAGGCGGCTGGACAGGTCATCCAGGGCCGCGCGCAAATCAGTGAACTGGAAAGTGAATCCGGCGGCCAACAACCGCGCAGGGACCGCGCGTTGACCACCCAGCAACAACAACGACAATTCCCCCAGGCCGACGCGCAAGACAAAGGCCGGCACCGGCACTACCGCCGGCCGGTGCAAGACGCTGCCCAGGGTCTTGGCGAATTCGCGATTGCGCACCGGCTTGGGCGCGCAGGCATTATAAGGACCGCTGGCATCACTGCGGTGCAGAAGAAAATCAATCAGGGCGATTTGATCCTTGATATGAATCCACGGCATCCACTGCCGACCGTTGCCGATCGGCCCGCCCAGGGCCAGTTTGAAGGGCAGCAGCAAGCGCGACAAAAAGCCGCCCTCGGCCGCCAGCACCAGGCCCGTGCGAATCAGCACCACACGCACGCCCATGGCCTCGGCACGTTGCGCGGTCTCCTCCCAGGCGATGCATAACTGGCTGGCGAAATCCTCACTGACCGGAGGCGAGTCTTCGTTCAGCTCGCGCTCCCCGCCATCGCCATACCAGCCCACCGCCGACCCGGAGATCAACAACCCGGGTTTCTGCCCGCGGCTTTCCAGCCAGGCCAGGAGCTTTTCGGTCAGGGTAATTCGGCTGCTCCAGAGCAGCGCCTTGCGCTTGTGGGTCCAGGGCCGATCGGCGATCGGCGCTCCCGCCAGATTGATGATGGCGTCGACCGGCTCCTCCGCAAGTTCGTCCAGGCGGGCGATGCCGCGGACCTGGGTGCCACACAG
Source organism: Pseudomonas sp. SBT1-2 (assembly GCF_028640875.1). Classification (NCBI taxonomy): domain Bacteria; kingdom Pseudomonadati; phylum Pseudomonadota; class Gammaproteobacteria; order Pseudomonadales; family Pseudomonadaceae; genus Pseudomonas; species Pseudomonas sp. SBT1-2. The sequence goes on from NZ_JAQZAA010000080.1 coordinate 1,863, forward strand.
TTTGGGCACCTCGGCAGGCCGACGACTCCATACGGTCAACTGATGGCCCTGGGTCAGCCAGTGACGGCAGAGTTGACGTCCTATCAAACCAGTACCGCCGGTCAGCAATATGTGCATGACATCTTCCTCGCGTGGCGTTTTACCCGGATCACTAGTCTATTTTTATAAGCAGGGATCTTTTCAATCGGGCAGGCTCTGTGTTTAACAATAGGACACCCTGTAAAACCGATAACGCCGAAAGCTATACCAAAAAACAAAATTGTACAGCTTTTAACGACGGCGTCTGCACAGAAAGGTAAACGAGGCCCCTATGACCGTACCCATCGCAATCATCGGTACCGGCATCGCCGGACTCTCGGCCACCCAGGCGCTGAGAGACGCCGGGCATGTCGTGCAACTCTTCGACAAGAGCCGCGGCAGCGGCGGGCGTATGTCCAGCAAGCGCAGCGACGCCGGCGCCCTGGACATGGGCGCTCAATATTTCACCGCTCGCGACCGGCGCTTCGTCACCGAAGTCCAGCGCTGGCAAGCCAATGGCTGGGCCGCCGAATGGGCGCCGCAGCTGTACAACTTCCATGGCGGCCAGCTCACTCCGTCGCCGGACGAACAGACCCGCTGGGTCGGCACCCCGCGCATGAGCGCCATTACCCGTGGCTTGCTGGGCGAAACGGAGGTGCATTTCGCCTGCCGCATCACCGAGGTCTACCGCGGCGAACAGCATTGGCACCTGCAGGATGCCGAAGGTTTCACCCACGGCCCGTTCAGCCACGTGATCATCGCCACGCCGGCCCCCCAGGCCACCGCTTTGCTGGCTGCCGCGCCAAAACTGGCGAGTGCCGCCGCCGGGGTGAAGATGGACCCGACCTGGGCCGTCGCCCTGGCATTCGAGACCGCGCTGGAAACCCCGGTGGAAGGCTGCTTCGTACAGGACAGCCCGCTGGACTGGCTGGCCCGCAACCGCAGCAAACCAGGGCGCGACAACAGCCTCGACACTTGGGTCCTGCACGCCAGCAGCACCTGGAGCCGCCAGCACATCGACCTGCCGAAAGAAGCGGTGATCGAGCAATTGCACGGCGCATTCGCCGAGCTGCTGCACAGCGCCATGCCCGCCCCCAGCTTCAGCCTCGCCCACCGCTGGCTCTACGCCCGCCCGGCCAGCAGCCATGAATGGGGAGCCCTGGCGGATGTCGACCTGGGACTCTATGTGTGCGGCGACTGGTGCCTGTCCGGTCGCGTCGAAGGGGCCTGGCTCAGCGGGCAGGAGGCCGCCCGCCGGTTGCACGAAAACCTGTAAGCGCATCACCCCGCGTAACCTTGCTGCTGTCGCCATGGACAGCAGCCTGTCTCCCCCGCACCAAAACCCGAAACATACTTCTGCTGATCGGACTGTTCCGAGATGAAGAAAAACACGCGCCAAAATCTCCTGCGTTAGCCAGCCAGCAATCGAACGACTACAGCCCAGCGACCGACAGATGAGCAGGACGTAACCCGAAGGGCTGCGCAACAAACCTGTACAAAATATTTGACTTGCACACCTTTGATCCTATGATGAGGCAAAGTTGTACAAGATCATATTTTTTGTACATGAAAAACCGGAGCCCTGCACATGCCCAGCAATCCGACCCAGGCCGACAAACCGAGAATCGCCATCAGCGCCTGCCTGCTGGGTGCGCCTGTGCGCTACAACGGCGGGCACAAGGAATCGCGCCTGTGCAGCCAGGACCTCGCTGAGTTTTTCGAGTTTGTCCCGCTGTGCCCGGAAGTCGCCATCGGCCTGGGCACACCCCGCGAACCGATCCGCCTGGTGGGCGATCCGCGGCAACCGCGGGCCGTTGGCAGCATCAATCCAGCCATGGATGTCACCCAGGCGCTCACGGATTACGGCCAGCGCATGGCCGATGAACTGGGCAGCCTTTGCGGCTACATCTTCATGCAGAAATCTCCGTCCTGCGGCCTGGAGCGGGTCAAGGTCTACCAGGACCAGGGCCGTCCCGCCGAGCTCAGTGGGCGTGGTATCCATGCCGAGGCGTTCTGCAGCCGCCATCCGGACCTGCCGGTGGAAGAAGACGGCCGACTCAATGATCCGGTGCTGCGGGAAAACTTCCTGACCCGGGTGTTCGCCTACAGCGCCTGGCAGGATGTGCTCAGGCAAGGCCTGAGCCGTCGCCGCCTGACCGACTTTCACGCGCGCTACAAATACCTGCTGATGGCCCACAACCCGGAGCAATACAAGGCCCTCGGCACCCTGCTGGGCAACATGGGCCAAAGCGATCCGGCGCAGATCGGCCCACGTTATTTCAGCCAGCTGATGGCGGCCTTGAAAAAGTGCGCCACCCGCCGTACCCACAGCAACGTACTGCAACACATCAGCGGCTATCTCAAGCAAGCCATCAGCCGCGAAGACAAACAGGAAATGCAGCACCTCATCGGCCAGTACCGCCACGGCATCGTGCCGCTGGTGGTGCCGCTGACCCTGCTCAAGCATCACCTGCGCCGGCACCCCGATCCCTACATCGCGCAACAGGTGTACCTGCAGCCGCATCCGGAAAGTCTCAGCCTGCGCAATGCGCTCTGAACCATGAACGATTCGAAGTTCGACGACCCGGATGCATCCGCCAGCGAATCCGATCGCGCCCATGGGCAAGGCTGGCTGCCGATTCGCGAGGTGACCCGCCAGACCGGGGTCAACGCCGTCACCCTGCGGGCCTGGGAACGTCGTTACGGGCTGATCGTGCCGCAGCGTACCGCCAAGGGTCACCGGCTGTTTTCGAACGAACACGTGCAACGCATTCTGAAAATCCTGACCTGGCTCAATCGCGGCGTGGCGGTCAGCCAGGTCAAACACCTGTTGGACGCCGAGCCTGCACTCGGCGAAGCGGCCCACAACGACTGGCACCTGCAACGCCAGAGCCTGATCCAGGCCATCAGCCAATTGACCGAGCGCCAGGTCGACGAAAGCGTCAACCAGGCCATGGCGCTCTACCCGCCGCGCACCTTATGCGAACACCTGCTGCTACCGCTGCTGGACGAACTCGAACAGCGCTGGCAGGGCCGCTTCGGCATGCAGATGGAGCGGGTGTTTTTCCATTCCTGGCTGCGCAGCAAATTCGCAGTGCGGGTCTATCACAACAACCGCCAACTGCAAGGCGCCCCGCTGCTGCTGATCAATCACTCGGACCTGCCGCTGGAGCCGCACCTGTGGCTCTGCGCCTGGCTGATCAGCAATAGCGACTGCCCGGTGGCAGTCTTCGACTGGCCGCTGCCCCCCGGTGAGCTGGCCCTGGCCGTCGAGCGCCTGAAAGCGCGGGGCGTGCTGCTGTACGCGAGCCAGTCGATCAACCTGCGGCAATTGCCACGTCTGCTCGGCGGCCTCGACTGCCCGGCACTCATCGTCGGCCCCGCGGTGAGCATCCACCCCGCCGAACTGGCCATCTGCACCAACCAGATCGCCAATCTGCACCTCGCCGCAGACCCACTCTCGGCGCACCAGGCCCTGACCGGGCTAGGACTTCTCTAAATGCAGGAACTCCCCATGCAACTGATCTGGCTACGCAGCGACCTGCGCCTGCATGACAACACCGCGCTGAGCGCCGCCACCCAGCGCGGGCCGACCGTGGCCCTGTACCTGCTGAGCCCGCGGCAATGGCAGGCGCATGACGATGCGCCGTGCAAGGTCGACTTCTGGCTGCGCAACCTGGAGCGACTGAGCAGCGACCTGGCCCGGCTGAACATCCCGCTGCTGATTCGCCAAGCGCCGAGTTGGGAGCAGGCACCCCAGGTGCTGCTGCAACTGTGCCGGGAACTGGCCGTCGAGGCGCTGCACGTCAACGAGGAATACGGCATTCACGAGAGTCGCCGCGATGCGGCGGTAGCCAGCCTGCTGAAGAGCCAGGGCGTGAGCTTCCACAGTTACCTCGACCAGTTGCTGTTCCGGCCCGGCAGCGTGCTGACCAAAAGCGGCGGTTACTTCCAGGTCTTCAGCCAGTTTCGCAAGGTCTGCTACAACCGGCTGCACAGCGCCCTGCCGCCACAGCTGGCGGCTCCCAGGGCGCAAGCCGCGCTGAGGATAAAAGCCGATGCGCTGCCCAGGCAGGTCGAAGGGTTCCCGACACCCGGCCCGCACCTGCAGGCGCTCTGGCCAGCCGGTGAAACCGCGGCGCAACAACGCCTGGCGCATTTTGCCGAGGCCCAACTCGTCCACTACCAGGCCGAGCGCGACCTCCCGGCCAAGCCTGGCACCAGTCAGCTTTCGCCCTACCTCGCCGCCGGTGTGCTGTCGCCACGCCAATGCCTGCACGCGGCGCTGCAAAACAACCGAGGCGAGTTCGCCAGCGGCAGCCCCGGCGCCGTCACCTGGATCAACGAACTGCTCTGGCGCGAGTTCTACAAACACATCCTGGTGGGCTATCCACGGGTGTCCCGGCACCGGGCCTTCCGCCCGGAAACCGAAGCTGTGGCCTGGCGCGATGCCCCCGATGAGCTGGCGGCCTGGCAGCAGGCCCGCACCGGCCTGCCGATCATCGACGCAGCCATGCGCCAGTTGCTGGAAACCGGCTGGATGCACAACCGCCTGCGGATGATCGTGGCGATGTTCCTGACCAAGAACCTGCTGATCGACTGGCGCCAGGGCGAGCGCTTTTTCATGCGCCACCTGATCGACGGCGACCTGGCGGCAAATAACGGTGGCTGGCAATGGAGCTCATCCACCGGCACCGACTCGGCGCCCTACTTCCGGATCTTCAACCCGTTGAGCCAGTCGCAGAGGTTCGACAGCCAAGGGACTTTCATCAGGCACTGGCTGCCAGAGCTGGCGGAGCTGAATGAAAAAGATATCCACAACCCGGCCGCCATCGGCGGTCTGTTCGGCGTGGCCGATTACCCGCGACCGATGGTCGATCTGTCGATGTCCCGCGAACGCGCCCTGGCGGCCTTCAAGAACCTGCCGTCACGGGGCGTTGCCGAGGGGTATCAGGAATAAGGTGACGGCAGGCGTCCGTCAGTGGTTTCACACAGCCTGCGGCCACTGCCTTACACTGCGCGCCTATGACCACTATTCCTGTCACCCAGATCGCCGAAGCGGCGGTCACCTGCTCGAGCTGCGCGGCCTGCTGCTGCCAACTGGAAGTGATGCTGATCACCGAAACCGGGGTGCCCGAGCGTTTTATCGACACCGACGACTGGGGTGGCGAAGTCATGCTGCGGCTGGATGATGGCTGGTGTGCCGCGCTGGATCGCAACAGCATGCTGTGCAGCATCTACGAACAACGGCCGTTGATCTGCCGGGAGTTCGAGATGGGGGAAGTGGACTGCCTCAACGAACGCCGCGGCATCGCCACGGCGTATCGCTGAAAAGGGTCTTACAACGGCATGGTGTAATGCAGCGAGTAGCTCTCTACACCGTCGTTGGGCGTCGCGATACCGGCGTTGGAATAGTGCGTGGCACGGAGACCGACTTCATGCCCGCCATTGAACCGCAGGCCGAAACCGAAGCGGTCCTCGAACTGGAATGCCGAACCGAGCTTGTTGTCCTCCACCTCGGTGTTGGCGAACACCGCCACACCGATCCCCGCCTCGATGTAAGGCTTGATGTTCTGCCCGGCAAATTCGTACACCAGCACCGGCGAGAACGACAGGCTGTGGTTACTGGACTTCTCATCGCCATCCCAGAAGGTATAGGCGCCGCTCCAGTAGCCGGTCAGGCGACCGACATCGCTTTGCAGCCAGCTTTTGTCCCAATCGAATTGCATGCCCAGGCGATAGGTCTGGGTCGAATCGCCGGTCTGCCCCACCGAAAACTCGACGCCGGCCGCCTGTGCCGAAAAACTTTGCCCCAATAGCGTGGCTGCAAGTGCAGCCAAACAAAACACTCGTCTCATCAGGAACATCCTTTTCAAACGATTTGTATGGTGTTGTACAGATTCCGCAGACACGTTAATAGAAATCAGCGCTTGAACAGAAGTTCAGCGCAAATCAGCGCTTCTGCAGGATTTATTTATAAAGCGAAGCTTTGCACCGCTCCCGCCTCTTTCCAGAGCAACGGCAGGATATGTCTGAAGTGACACGGATCGCCGCTGGTCCAGAACTGAGCCTGGCGTGCAGGCCCCGCGGCCAACAGCTCGCGCTCACCGAGCAGGCGCTCCAACTGGCGGGCCACCGCGGCCCCGGTATCGATCAGGCTGATGTCCTCGGGGATCATCGACTTGAGCAACGGCTTGAGAAACGGATAGTGAGTGCAACCAAGGATGATGGTGTCGCAGCCGGCCGCCAGCAGCGGCTCGACATAACCCTGCAGCAGTTGGCGCAACGCGGGGCTGTGCAGGTCACCGGCTTCGATCCGCTCCACCAGGCCCGGGCATGGCCGGGTGATGACCTTGATGTCGGTGGCGAAACGATCGAGCAAGGCGGCGAACTTGGCACTCTGCAAGGTGCCGGTGGTGGCCAGCACGCCGACCACGCCACTGCGGGTCGCGGCGGCAGCCGGCTTGACCGCGGGCTCCATGCCGATGATAGGCCAGTCCGGATAATCCCGACGCAGGTCGGCGACAGCGGCCACGGTCGCGGTGTTGCAGGCCAGGACCAGTGCCTTGGCACCCTGCTCGCGGAAAAACCCGGCGACCAGGCTGCAACGCTGACGGATGAATTCGGGGGTTTTCTCGCCGTAGGGAATGTTGCCGCAATCGGCTACATATAGCAGCGACTCATGGGGCAGGCGCTGCTGGATCTCCGCCAGCACCGACAGGCCGCCGACGCCGGAGTCGAAGACGCCGATTGGCGCTTCACGCATGCCGGCCTCCACAGACGCTGCAGCCCGGGTCACGCTTGACCCGCAGTTCACGAAAGCGTGTGCCCAGGGCATCGATCAACAACAGGCGGCCCACCAGCGGCTCGCCGAACCCCACCAGCAGCTTCAACGCCTCGAGCGCCTGCAGGCTGCCCACCAGACCCACCAGCGGCCCGACCACGCCGGCTTCGCTGCAGGTCAGTTCGGCTTCGCTGCCGTGCCCATATAAACAGTGGTAGCACGGGCTCTCGGGACGCCGTGGATCGAACACCGACAGCTGCCCTTCCAGGCGAATCGCCGCGCCGCTGACCAGCGGCTTGCCGGCGGCGACGCAGGCGGCGTTCACCGCCTCGCGGGTCGAGAAGTTGTCGGTGCAATCGAGCACCAGGTCCACCGCCGTGACCGCGGCCGCCAGGGAGTCGGCATCCAGCGCGGCACGATGGGGCACCAGCTGGATTTCGGGATTGATCGCGGACAGGCGACGCATCGCCGAGTCGACCTTGCTCAGGCCGACGCTGTCGGTGTCATGGATGATCTGGCGTTGCAGGTTGGTCAGGTCGACCTTATCGAAGTCGGCCAGGTGCAGCTCGCCGACACCCGCGGCGGCCAGGTACAAGGCCACCGGGGCGCCCAGGCCGCCCAGGCCGACGATCAATACGCGGCTGGCCTTGAGTCGCAACTGGCCGTCGATATCGACGTGCTGCAACAGAATCTGCCGGCTGTAGCGCAACAACTCCTGATCGTTCAGCACGGCAGGCTTCCTAAGCTGATGCGTTCATGACCGCCCAGGTCGACACGGCTGTGCACCTCGGCGAACCCTTGGCTGAGTAACAGGTCGCGCACCGCCGGCGCCTGGTCGTAGCCATGCTCCAGCATCAGCCAGCCGCCGGCTTCGAGGTGCCCTGGCGCCTGGGCGATGATCAGGCGCAGATCGTCCAGCCCGTCCTTGCCCGCGACCAGCGCGCTCTCCGGCTCGAAACGCACATCGCCGGCTGCAAGATGCGGGTCGGTGTCGGCGATATAGGGCGGGTTACTGATGATCAGTTGATAACGCTCGCCTTGCAAAGCGCTGAACCAATGGCTGTTCAGCACCGTGACATTGTCCAGTTGCAGGCGCTGGCGATTGCGTTCGGCCAGGGCCACGGCCTCCAGCACCCGGTCGACCGCGGTGACCCGCCACGCCGGGCGCTCGCTGGCCAGGGCCAGGGCAATGGCGCCGCTGCCGGTGCCCAGGTCGAGCACCTTGGCCGGCGTGGCGGGCAGCAATTCCAGCGCCGCCTCCACCAGCAATTCGGTGTCGGGACGCGGGATCAGGGTGTGGGGCGCCACTTCCAGATCGAGCTTCCAGAAGCCCTGCTGGCCAAGGATATAGGCCACCGGCTCGCCGGAACGGCGCCGCTGCAGGTAACTGGCGAAGGTCAATGCCGCTTCGCTGGGCACGATCCGCTCGGGCCAGGTGTGCAGGAAGCTGCGCGGCTTGCCCAGGGCAGCGGCCAGCAGCAACTCGGCATCCAGGCGGGCCGTGGGCGAATCGGGCAATTGGGCGGCGCGTAACAGGCTGGCGATGATGGTCATTTATGTTTACTCGCCCAGCGCCGCAAGTTGATCGGCCTGGTACTCGGCCAGAAGTGGCTCAATCACCGCTTCGACGCCACCGGCAAGGATTTCATCGAGGGAGTAGAGGGTCAGGTTGACCCGGTGATCGGTCACCCGACCCTGGGGAAAGTTGTAGGTGCGGATGCGCTCGGAGCGGTCGCCCGAGCCCACCAGCAGCTTGCGTTCGCTGGCGATCGCATTGGCCGCGGCGCTGGTCTGCTGGTCGTTGAGCTTGGCCGACAGCCAGGACATGGCGCGCGCCCGGTTCTTGTGCTGGGAACGTTCTTCCTGGCACTCGACCACGATGCCCGACGGGATGTGGGTAATACGGATCGCCGAGTCGGTCTTGTTGACGTGCTGGCCGCCGGCGCCGGAGGAGCGGTAGGTGTCGATCCGCAGGTCCGCCGGGTTGATCTCGATGGCTTCCTGTTCGTCCGGCTCGGGCAGCACCGCCACGGTGCACGCCGAAGTATGGATGCGGCCCTGGGATTCGGTGGCCGGCACCCGCTGTACACGATGGGCGCCGGATTCGAATTTCAGCTTGCCGTAGACGTTCTCGCCTTCGACCCGGGCAATGACTTCCTTATAGCCGCCGTGCTCGCCCTCGTTTTCCGAGAGGATCTCCAGCCGCCAGCCACGCCGCTCGGCATAACGCGAATACATGCGGAACAGGTCGCCGGAGAAAATCGCCGCCTCGTCGCCGCCGGTGCCGGCGCGGATTTCCAGGAACACGTTGCGCCCATCGTTGGGGTCCTTGGGCAGCAGCATGCGTTGCAGGGTGCTTTCCAGCTCGACCAGTTGCTCCTTGGCCTCGCGGACTTCTTCCACCGCCATTTCGCGCATGTCCGGATCGCTGTCCTTGAGCAGCGCCTGGGCGCCCTCGAGGTCGGCCTGGACCTTGAGCACCTGTTTATAGGTCTCGACGATCGGCTCGACTTCGGCGTACTCCTTGGAATAGGCGCGGAACTTGGCCTGATCGGAAATGACTTCGCCGTCGCCAAGCAACGCGGTCAGTTCCTCGAAACGGTCCTGGAGGACATCCAGCTTATTGAGCAGTGACGCTTTCATTGCGGTTTTTTATCCGAAGAGTCCGAAGCGCCCTCACCGAGGGCAAAGAGTTCCTGGGCCATGGCCAGCGCATCCAGGCGGCCTTCAGCGGTCAGCTTTTTCAACTGGACGCTGGGCGCATGCAGCAATTTGTTGGTCAGGCCGCGAGCCAGTTGCATCAGGACGTCTTCGGCGCTGCTGCCGTTGGCCAGCATGCGCTGGGCCTTTTGCAACTCTTCGTCGCGCAGGCGCTCGCTCTGCTGACGATACGCCTTGAGCACATCCACCGCAGCCAGCTCGCGCAGGCGCACCATGAAGTCCTCGGCGCCGATGTTCACCAGCTCTTCCGCTGCCTGTGCCGCGCCTTGGCGGCTCTTGAGGTTTTCGGCGACCACTTCGTGGAGATCGTCGACGGTATAGAGGTAAACGTCGTCCAACTCGCCGACTTCCGGCTCGATATCCCGGGGAACGGCGATGTCCACCATGAAGATCGGCTTGTGCTTGCGCAGTTTCAGCGCACTTTCCACCGCGCCCTTGCCAAGGATCGGCAGCTGGCTGGCGGTGGAACTGATGACGATGTCGCTGTGCACCAGCTCCTGAGGAATGTCCGACAGCAGCACGGCATGGGCTCCAAACTGTTCGGCCAGGGTACTGGCGCGCTCCAGGGTGCGGTTGGCGACCACGATGCGCTTGACCCCCAGGTCATGCAGGTGGCGGGCGACCAGGGTAATGGTCTCGCCGGCGCCGATCAGCAGTGCCTGGCTGCGCTGCAGATCGCTGAAAATCTGTTTCGCCAGGCTCACCGCGGCAAAGGCCACGGAAACCGGGTTTTCGCCGATGGCGGTGTCGGTGCGCACCTGCTTGGCGGCGCTGAAGGTGGCCTGGAACAGCCGCCCCAGCAGCGGGCCAATGGTTCCGGCCTCACGCGCCACGGCGTAGGCGGATTTCATCTGCCCGAGGATCTGCGGTTCGCCCAGCACCAGCGAGTCCAGCCCCGAGGCGACACGCATCATGTGACGAACGGCCGCATCGTCTTCGTGCACATAGGCACTGGCGCGCAGGTCTTCGAGGCTCAGATGGTGGTACTCGGCCAGCCAGCGCAGCACGACATCCGCCGAAAGGTGATCCTGTTCTATATAGAGTTCACTGCGATTGCAGGTGGAGAGGATCGCAGCTTCGCGGCTGTCGGTGAGGCGGCAGAGCTGCTGCAAGGCCTCAACCAACTGCTCAGGGGTAAAGGCCACGCGCTCGCGGACGTCTACTGAAGCAGTCTTGTGGTTAATACCGAGTGCGAGGAAGGCCATTCAAGGTCGCTGATGATGTCGAGAAGCCGACAATTGTCCTACTTCGAAAGATTCAGAACAACCACTGCCGACTATTGTCCCAATAGACTGCCTCTGTAAGGCATCCGCTGAGTCTCGGTTATGTTTGGCCGAAGGCTTGTGTCATGATGATCCGACCGCAGGTTAGTCGTCCTCTTCCTATATGAATAGATCTTCCGCGTTGCTCCTCGCTTTTGTCTTCCTCAGCGGCTGCCAGGCCTTGGCACCCGTTTCACCGGACGCTACACCGCCGGTCGAAGACAGCACACCGGCTCCTGAAAAGCCCAAGGTTTACTCCTCGTTCAGCGAAGACACGATCTTCAGCCTGCTGAGCGCGGAACTGGCTGGCCAACGCAATCGTTTCGACATTGCCCTGGACAACTATGTCACCCAGGCCATCAACACCCAGGACCCGGGCATCTCCGAGCGGGCGTTTCGCATCGCCGAATACCTGGGCGCCGACCAGGCTGCGCTGGACACCGCGCTGATCTGGGCGAAAAACGCCCCGGACGACCTGGAAGCCCAGCGCGCCGCCGCCATCCAGCTGGCCCGCACCGGGCGTTACGACGAATCCATGGTCTATATGGAGAAAGTCCTGCAGGGCAAGGGCGATACCCATTTCGATTTCCTCGCGCTGTCGGCCGCCGACACCGACCAGGACACCCGCAACGGTCTGATGAAAAGCTTCGACCGCTTGCTGCAAAAACACCCGAACAACGGCCAGTTGGTCTTCGGCAAGGCGCTGCTGCTGCAACAGGACGGCGACACCCGCGAAGCCCTGCAACTGCTGGAGCAGAACCCGCCGGAAGAAGGCGAAATCGCCCCGATCCTCCTGCGCGCCCGCCTGCTGCAAAGCCTCAGCCGCGCCGACGAAGCCCTGCCGCTGCTGGAAAAAAGCATTCGCAAATACCCGGACGACAAGCGCCTGCGCCTGACTTATGCACGCATGCTGGTCGAGCAGGATCGCATGGACGACGCCAAGGCCCAGTTCTCCAGCCTGGTCCAGCAGTATCCGGAAGACGACGAGCTGCGTTACTCCCTGGCGCTGGTCTGCCTGGAAGCCAAGGACTGGGAAGAAGCCAAGGGTTACCTGGAAGACCTGATCGCCCGGGAAAGCCATGTCGATTCGGCGCACCTGAACCTGGGCCGCATCGCCGAAGAACTCAACGACCCGCAGGGCGCGCTGGCGGAATACGGCCAGGTCGGCCCAGGCAACGACTACCTGCCGGCACAATTGCGCCAGGCCGATATCCTGATGAACAACGGCCGTACCGCCGAAGCCGAAAAACGCCTGGCCGCCGCCCGCGACACCCAGCCGGACTACGCCATCCAGCTGTACCTGATCGAAGCCGAAACCCTGTCCGCCAACAAACAGGGCGACAAGGCCTGGAAGATTCTCCAGCAAGCCCTGCAGCAATACCCGGACGACGTGAACCTGCTCTACACCCGGGCGATGCAGGCCGAGAAGCGCAACGACCTGGCGCAGATGGAAAAAGACCTGCGCCTGATCATCAAGCGCGAGCCGGACAACGCCATGGCATTGAACGCCCTCGGCTACACCCTGTCGGATCGTACGACCCGCTACGCCGAAGCCAAGGCCCTGATCGAACAGGCCCATCAGCTGACCCCGGACGATCCGGCGGTGCTCGACAGCCTGGGCTGGGTGAACTATCGCCTGGGCAACCTCGCGGAAGCCGAACGCCTGCTGCGCCAGGCGCTGGAACGCTTCCCCGACCAGGAAGTCGCCGCGCACCTGGGCGAAGTGCTCTGGGCCAACGGCAAGCAACGCGAAGCCAAGCAGATCTGGAGCAAGTTCCTCAAGGACCAGCCCGACAGCCCTATCCTGCGCAGTACCATCAAGCGCCTGACCGGATCAGAGACCCTTTAAGACTATGTTTTTGCGCCACCTTATCGTTTTCAGCTTTATCGCTCTGCTCGCCGGCTGCTCGGGTTTCGGTACCCGCGAATCCGTCGAGGGCCACGGCAGCCCTGCGCTATGGCGCGAACACAAGCAGCAGTTGACTGGTCTCGACGGCTGGCAGATCAACGGCAAGATCGGCATTCGTGCACCCAAGGATTCGGGCAGCGGCACCTTGTTCTGGTTGCAGCGCCAGGATTACTACGATATCCGCCTGTCCGGCCCGCTGGGTCGTGGCGCCGCCCGCCTGACCGGTCGTCCCGGCCAGGTCGCGCTGGAAGTCGCCAACCAGGGACGCTATGAAGCGCCAACCCCGGAAGCCCTGCTCGAAGAACAGCTGGGCTGGAACCTGCCGGTCTCGCATCTGGCCTGGTGGGTTCGCGGGCTGCCCGCCCCCGACAGCAAGAGCCGCCTGACCCTGGATGGCGACAGCCGCCTGTCCAATCTCGAACAGGACAACTGGCAGGTCGAGTACCTGAGTTATGCACAACAGAGCGGTTACTGGCTGCCCGAGCGGATCAAGCTGCATGGCCGCGACCTTGACGTCACGCTGGTGATCAAGGAATGGCAACCACGCAAGCTGGGGCAGTAAGCATGAACGCACCACGACTGACCCTGCCCTCCCCGGCAAAACTCAATCTGATGCTGCACATCCTCGGTCGCCGGGAAGACGGCTATCACGAATTGCAGACGATCTTTCAGTTTCTCGATTACGGCGATGAAATCACCTTCGCCGTGCGCGATGACGGCGTCATTCGCCTGCATACGGAGTTCGCCGGCGTCCCCCACGACAGCAACCTGATCGTGCGGGCGGCCAAGCAGCTTCAGGAACAGTCCGCGTGCCCGCTGGGGATCGACATCTGGATCGAGAAAGTCCTGCCCATGGGCGGCGGCATCGGTGGCGGCAGCTCCAATGCGGCGACCACCCTGCTGGGCCTGAATCACCTCTGGCAACTGGGCTGGGACGAAGATCGCCTGGCCGCGCTGGGCCTTTCCCTGGGCGCCGATGTGCCGGTTTTCGTGCGCGGGCATGCGGCTTTCGCCGAGGGCGTGGGAGAGAAACTCACCCCGGTAGACCCCGAGGAGCCCTGGTATCTCGTGCTGGTGCCGCAAGTCTCTGTAAGTACAGCAGAAATTTTTTCAGATCCGCTGTTGACACGTGACACTCCGCCCATTAAAGTGCGCCCCGTTCCCAAGGGAAACAGCAGAAATGACTGCTTGCCGGTGGTTGCAAGGCGTTATCCAGATGTACGTAACGCATTGAATTTGTTAGGTAAATTTACCGAAGCAAAACTGACCGGGACTGGAAGTTGTGTGTTTGGGGGCTTCCCAAGCAAAGCTGAAGCTGATAAAGTCTCGGCCCTTCTTACAGAGACCCTTACAGGGTTTGTAGCAAAAGGAAGCAACGTTTCGATGTTGCATCGCAAGCTGCAAAGTCTGCTCTAAAAGGAACCAAGTGCCAGGCACTTGATGCAACAGATACAGGGGCGTCGCCAAGCGGTAAGGCAGCAGGTTTTGATCCTGCCATGCGTTGGTTCGAATCCAGCCGCCCCTGCCATTTTCCTTATACTCATCCAGGTATACCCTCAGCCTTCAGGTACTGCGCGTGTCCAAGATGATGGTCTTTACGGGGAACGCTAACCCCGATCTGGCTCGGCGTGTCGTACGTCAGCTGCATATCCCTCTCGGTGACATCTCTGTCGGTAAGTTTTCCGACGGCGAAATTACCGCTGAGATCAATGAAAATGTCCGTGGTAAAGACGTCTTCATTATTCAGCCGACCTGCGCTCCGACCAACGATAACCTGATGGAACTCGTCGTGATGGCTGATGCCTTCCGCCGCTCCTCAGCGACTCGAATCACTGCTGTAATTCCTTACTTTGGTTATGCCCGTCAGGATCGCCGTCCGCGTTCCGCACGTGTGGCTATCAGCGCGAAAGTCGTGGCTGACATGCTTACCGTAGTCGGCATCGACCGTGTTCTCACGGTTGATCTGCATGCTGACCAGATTCAGGGCTTCTTCGATATTCCGGTAGATAACATCTACGGCTCCCCGGTTCTGGTGGATGACATCGAAGACCAACGTTTCGAAAACCTGATGATCGTCTCCCCGGACATTGGTGGCGTCGTGCGTGCACGTGCCGTTGCCAAATCCCTGGGCGTGGATCTCGGGATCATCGACAAGCGCCGTGAGAAAGCCAATCACTCTGAAGTGATGCATATCATCGGTGACGTTGAAGGCCGTACCTGCATCCTGGTTGACGACATGGTCGATACCGCCGGCACCCTGTGCCACGCGGCCAAGGCCCTGAAAGAGCATGGCGCTGCCAAGGTCTTTGCCTACTGCACACACCCTGTGCTGTCGGGTCGAGCAATCGAGAACATTGAAAATTCCGTGCTGGACGAGCTGGTGGTGACCAACACCATCCCGCTGTCCGCTGCAGCACAAGCCTGTGCGCGTATCCGTCAACTGGATATCGCACCGGTTGTTGCCGAAGCGGTTCGCCGTATCAGCAACGAAGAATCGATCAGCGCGATGTTCCGCTAGGGCCCTGCCCTAGCCTGACATCTCGATGACGAAAAGCGCCCCGCCCCAGCATTCCTGTTGGGGCGGGGCTTTTTTGCCCATATCGCCTTTAGCGCTGGTCGCAAACGCTGGGGCGAGTGTGGTTATTTTGGAGATACAACATGAACGATTTTACTCTGAATGCTGAAGTGCGTTCCGACCTGGGGAAAGGTGCGAGCCGCCGCCTGCGTCGTCTCGCAAGCCTGGTTCCAGCTGTAGTTTACGGTGGCGACAAAGCCCCTGAATCCATCAGCATGCTGGCCAAAGAAGTTGCCAAACTGCTCGAAAACGAAGCGGCTTTCAGCCACGTTATCGAACTGAACGTTGGCGGCACCAAGCAAAACGTCGTGATCAAGGCGCTGCAACGTCACCCGGCCAAAGGCCACGTGATGCACGCTGACTTCGTACGCGTTGTTGCTGGTCAGAAACTGACCGCTATCGTTCCAGTGCACTTCATCAACGAAGCTGCTCCGGTCAAGAAAGGCGGCGAGATTTCGCACGTTATCGCTGAAATCGAAGTGTCCTGCCTGCCGAAAGACCTGCCTGAGTTCATCGAAGTCGACCTGGGCGACGCTGAAATCGGCACCATCGTTCACCTGTCGAACCTCAAGGCCCCTAAAGGCGTTGAGTTCGTTGCTCTGGCTCACGGTAACGACCTGGCTGTTGCCAACGTTCACGCTCCACGTGTTGCTCCAGAAGCTGCAGAAGGCGCTGCAGAGTAATTCACTCTGCTTGCCGGAGTTACCGGAAACATCGCGGACTGGAACGTAGCGAGAAAGCGGGCGGGAACGCGGAGTTTACATAATGGTAAATGAGCACTTGTCGTCCACTTTCGCCGCACACTCCAGTCGCGGCGATGTTATCCACAACTCCAAGGAAGGGCCCCTATCGTGACTGCCATCAAACTGATCGTTGGCCTGGGTAATCCAGGCGCCGAATACGAACAGACCCGGCATAACGCAGGGGCCCTTTTTGTTGAGCGCATCGCCGAGAAACAAGGCGTCAACCTTGTGGCCGATCGCAAATATTTCGGCCTGACCGGGCGTTTTTCGCACCAGGGTCAGGAGATTCGTCTGCTGATACCCACCACCTACATGAACCGCAGCGGCCAGGCCGTGGCGGCATTGGCCGGTTTCTTCCGCATCAAGCCCGAAGAAATCCTGGTGGCGCATGACGAACTCGACCTGCCACCCGGCGTCGCCAAGCTCAAACAGGGCGGCGGGCATGGCGGGCACAACGGGTTGCGCGACATCATCGCGCAACTGGGCAACCAGAATACCTTTCACCGCTTGCGGCTTGGCATCGGCCACCCAGGCGTCGCCAGCATGGTCTCGAACTTTGTCCTGGGTCGCGCGCCGCGCGCCGAACAGGAAAAGCTCGATGCCAGCATCGATTTTGCCCTCGGCGTGCTGCCGGATATCTTCGCCGGTGAATGGAACCGGGCGATGAAAAACCTGCACAGCCAGAAGGCCTGACTCTTATCCGAGGGGAAACACCATGGGATTCAACTGCGGCATCGTCGGCCTGCCTAACGTCGGCAAGTCCACCCTGTTCAACGCCCTGACCAAATCCGGTATCGCGGCCGAGAACTTCCCCTTCTGCACCATCGAGCCGAACAGCGGCATCGTGCCGATGCCGGATCCGCGCCTGGATGCCCTGGCCGCCATCGTGGTGCCCGAGCGCGTGCTGCCGACCACCATGGAGTTCGTCGACATCGCCGGCCTGGTGGCGGGCGCCTCGAAAGGTGAAGGCCTGGGTAACAAGTTCCTGGCCAACATCCGCGAAACCGATGCCATCGCCCACGTGGTCCGCTGCTTCGAAGACGACAACGTGATCCACGTGTCCAACAGCGTCGACCCGAAACGCGACATCGAGATCATCGACCTGGAACTGATCTTCGCCGACCTCGACAGCTGCGAAAAACAACTGCAGAAAGTCGCGCGCAACGCCAAGGGCGGTGACAAGGACGCCGTGGCGCAGAAAGCCCTGCTCGAGCAACTGATCGCGCACTTCACCGAAGGCAAGCCAGCACGCAGCCTGATGAAGAACATGAGCGCCGACGAAAAAGCGGTGATCAAAGGCTTCCACCTGCTGACCACCAAGCCGGTCATGTACATCGCCAACGTTGCTGAAGACGGTTTCGAAAACAACCCGCACCTTGATGTGGTCAAGGCCATCGCCGAAGAAGAAGGCGCCGTGGTGGTGCCGGTCTGCAACAAGATCGAAGCGGAAATCGCCGAACTTGAAGACGGCGAAGAGAAAGACATGTTCCTCGAAGCCCTGGGCCTCGAAGAACCTGGCCTGAACCGCGTGATCCGCGCCGGCTACGAAATGCTGCACCTGCAGACCTACTTCACCGCCGGCGTCAAGGAAGTTCGCGCCTGGACCGTCCGCGTCGGCGCTACCGCTCCGCAGGCCGCCGCGGTGATCCACACCGACTTCGAGAAAGGCTTCATCCGCGCCGAAGTGATCGCCTACAACGACTTCATCCAGTTCAAGGGTGAAGCCGGTGCCAAGGAAGCCGGCAAATGGCGCCTGGAAGGCAAGGAGTACATCGTCAAGGACGGCGACGTGATGCACTTCCGCTTCAACGTCTGACGCAACTTAGCCGGATCTTAGCGGAGCTTGATAGCGCTCCCTGGACGATATAACCCTGTTGAATCATAGGGTTATGGCAAACAATAGGGTCCACTGAGAGTTCCTATTGTTTGCTGAGGTCCAGAAAAGCTGGGGGTACGTTTGGGGGTATCCAAGTTCAAGAGTGGGGGTACTTTTTATCCCCCGCTCGGGAGACAAGAGATGCCCGAGAACCTGCTTACCGATCTCAAGATCAAATCCGTCAAGCCAGCCGAGCGCGACTACAAACTTTCAGATGGGGGCGGCCTGTTTTTACTGGTCAAGCCATCCGGAGGGAAGCTCTGGCGCTGGAAGTACCGGATCGAAGGGAAAGAAAACCTCTTCGCCATCGGCCCCTTCCCCAAAGTCAGCCTCGCCCAGGCGAGAACTGCACGCGATACGGCGCGTTTGCTCATCAGGCAAGGGATTCATCCCTCCCATGAGCGCCAGAACGTCAAACGACGCAATGTTGAGGAAGTCGAGGCCCGCAAACGCCAGCGGGAAGGCTCCTTCGTCAAGGTAACAAAGGCTTACCTGGCTGATATCAAGCCAGTCTTTGCTGCCAGTTCTTACCGTACCAAAGAGTCTCGTATCAAAAAGTATCTGGCTCCCAAGCTGGATGGCCTGTGCATGGACGAGATCGGCCCAAATCTGATTCGGCCCATCCTGGAAGCATGTAAGGCACACGGGGCCTGGGCAGGCATTCACGTGAAAGGCGATCTTTCAGCACTCTTTGAGTTCGCCGTGGTCCGTGGCTGGGCCGAAAACAATCCGATTCCCGGATTGCGCGGGTTGCTTCGTGCTCCCTCCAGCCAGAGCAAGGCCGTCATGACTCGTGAGCAAATCCAGGCCTTCTATAGCAAGCTGACAAGTTATCGTGGCTACCCGGAAACCACGCTGTGCTTGAAACTCATCGCCCTGACAGCCTGCCGCCCTGGCGAAGCCGCAGACGCCGAATGGGCAGAGTTCGATTTCATGGACAACCTGTGGCGTCGCCCTGCTGCCAAGATGAAGGCAAGGCGGGATCATGTCTGCCCACTTTCGGACTCGGCTGTCGAGGTGCTTCAGCAGATCAAGCAAATTTCGGGCGCAGGACGCTACCTGTTCCCGCATCGCAGTGGCAAGGGCTTTACGACGCCGAATCGCCTGACCTACGCCATGCGCGATATGAACCTTGGCCACGGCGCAACACCGCATTGCTGGCGCACAACCTTCTCGACATGGGCCAACGAGAACGACTACCGTCCCGACGCCATCGAGCGACAACTCGCACACGTCGAGAGCAACAAGGTGCGCGCCACCTACAACAAGGCCTTGTTGCTGGCAGATCGAAAGCTGCTGATGCAGGCATGGGCAGACAATCTGCGCGCACTTGAACATAGGGGGCAAAGCTAGCAGCCGCTGAGGCTGCGGGCGATTACGGCGCTCAATGCCAAGACTGTACCTTCGTCAAAAGCTTTGCAGTGCTTTCCTCTTTTCATTGATGAGGGGGCAGAGCCGCCCAGTTAGCGACAGTAAATATTGACTGGGCGGCCAGGAAAAACAGCAACCTCAATCAATCGCTCCAACAACCACTCGGCAGCATCACCCAAGCGTCAAGTTCTCCATCAAATGCTTAAGTACTTTCGCCGCTTATGGTCATTGCGGCACTTGGCCATAAAAGCACAGAGCGGACACCAACGCCCCTGTGTAATGGAGTTAGGAACCGCCTCCCAGGTGTGCCCGATGCTGCACATCCAACGCAATTTCGTTTGCGAATCGACATAGCGCTCTGAAAGACACTGACCACCGCGCGTCTGGGCCATGGTACGCATGGTGTTGATGTCACTGCGCATGCTGTTGTAATAGCACTGCCTGCACCAAGCCCCTTGCAGAACTCTTGCAGGTCCGGCCTCCCAGACATGGCCTTCAGCACAGCGCCAAGTGAGAGGCGTGACACCATTGACATAGCGGGAAGAAAGGCACTCGCCACCGCGCTTTCGGGCAACGGCTTGAACCTGCTCCAGGGTATTGCAACGCGCTTCCACAGCACAGACGGGGCACCAACTGCCGTGCTTGACACTGGCGGGCACGGCCTCCCAACGATGCCCCCTGCCACATTCCCAGAGCAACCCGCTTGCGCTATCGACATAGCGCTCGGATAAGCAGCGACCTCCCCGTCGGATCGCAACCTGCTGCATCGCCTCCAGTGTGTCGCGCCTACCCAAACGGCAACAGACGGGGCACCAACTACCCTGTTTGATACTCGCCAATGTGGCCTGCCAGCGATGCTCCTGATCGCACTTCCACTCCAGAGGCATACGACCAGAATCACAATGATTCGACAGGCAATGACCACCTCGATCGACCGCAATACGCTGTGCGCTCTCCAAGCTGCTACGCCGTTGCAGACGGGCGCATACCGGACACCAGCTACCCCGAATAACGCGGTAAGGATCAGCCATCCACTCATGGCCGAGCGCACAGCGCCAGGACAGTCGCACAGACTGGTTGCGATAGGCGTCGGAGAGACACCTTCCACCTCGCGACTGAGCCAGTTGCTGCATACCTTCAATGGTTTTAAGTGGGGGAACAGACATGCGAAACTCTGTGCCGCTCATTGGATAAATCGATTGTCAGCATCCGAAGAGGATCAGCAGAGCTGACCAGGGGCCTCTCTCCAGCATTCTTCACACGGACTAACTCTCGGCATTTCCTTTGGCGCTGCTGGCGATCAGGCTGGCACCGCAGGCGGTTTTCATTCCGTCGAGCGCCACTGGAATACCGCCGACATCCAGCGCAGCGCTGCCTTCGGCAATAGGAAACATGCCTTTGCATAAAGGGCACACGACCTTGTGCCCTACGCCTGCCATGGGCTTGCCGTTCAAGTCGGTTTGGCTGAACGCTTCAAGCACGGTTCCACCGTGACTGGTGGAGTCGCCAAGTCGAATGATGTCCATATCTGCTCCTTCTTTCCCGTTGCACAGCCAGATACATCGCCTTCGATGGACCTTGTGCCCACCGAAGGATGAGTGCTCATACATGATTCGATCACCCAGAGAGATTCCCCCTGGCGCAACAAGTACTGATGTCCGGCCTTACAACTCATCCATCCAGTTGTTCTTCGGCTTCAGGTCGGCCAGAAATTCCTCCAGGGCGTAGTCCGTTTGCACCACTGGTGGCTTAGGAATGGGTGACGCGACAGGGTTCCCCACCGGCAGCGTTTTGGGGTTCGGCTCATCGCTGCTGGCGGTCTGCGGCATCAGGTTGACCCCGAAAGGATTGCCGACTGGTTTCTTGCCCGGTGTGGCCGAGGTGATAGAAATGATCGTTGCCCGATCCTGCCGGCGCATCGGCATGACGACGCTGGTATCGGCATTCAGGTAACTGGCCATGGTGGCCAGGGCGATGCCTACAAAAGGTGAGGCGGAGCCAGTGTCGCCCAAGCGCTGAGTAAGGTCGTAGCTCTCCCGCGAGTCAAGCAAGTCGAGCGAGCTGTGAGCAACACTGAGCGCTGGTGAAAGCTCGGCCAATGGCACGCTATTCAACCCGCCGTCGTAGAACAGTCGGGACGGCTTGGAGGGCAGCGCGTCGGTGGCTTTTTTCCAGCCACTGGCCAGTTGAGCGGTCAGGGCCTCGCGCTTCAGGCGTTCGCCGGTATCGGGGCGTTGCAGCGACACAGTGACAGGCCGGTGAATCTTGGCCAGCACAGGGAGCGCATCCCATTGCTCGAAAGCGCGTTGGGTCCAGGGCTGCGGAATGAATTCCGATGGCTGGAATTCCACCGGGGGGGTACGCAAGCCCCAGCCTCGGAATTCGGGGTCGATCTTGTTGTCGTTGACCTTGGCGAATTGTGCGTAGTAGCGCAGCCATTCGACCCGTTCGGGGCGACCGACGACCATGGCAACCACTGCGTCAGTTAATTTGTCAGGCTGGCGTGGACCTGCAACAGCTCCAAGTGATCGTAATGTAACGTCCTTACTTGACAGGGCTCCCGCCATACTGATGCCTTCGACGTTATAAACCAGCACGGCAGGAAGATCTGGATTGCGTTCAAACAGTTGGAACAGGTTTTCGACCAAACCTTCGGGAGTGTCATTGCAGACAATGCCATCTTGCACATTACGAATACGATGCCAATGTAGTCCCGCATCTGTACGGTAACTGTTCACCATGCTTGTCAGCATTTCTCTGGTTTCATTTGGAGTGAAGCGCAGATTCGGTGTATTTGGGGTCCAGCCACGAACCACTGTAATGGTAGGAATTGGCCATTTTTCCAGAAAGTCCCGTAGTCCTAACTCCAAAGCATCAGCTATCCGTTTAGTCCACGCCATATCCTTGTCATCGGCAGTCTGTGGATACTTCTTCGGATCCATGGGTAGGATGCTGCCAACATGCAGAGCCTCTGGTTGCTTCGCGCTCTGCTCTTGCAACGTCTGCCAGGCCTGCCCTTGACGAAATACATCCAGGCTCATACCGATACTGAGCACATCCAGAGTTTCCAGACGGGGCGAAGTGGTTGGGGCGCGGTAACGAGCATCAGCAGACATAGCAGAAGCCTTATGAGAAGTGGTGAAGGCAGTCACGGGGGTGGCCGGGCTGGTAAAACAGCGAGTGGTCGTCAAAGGAGACTCCGCGGCCTGAACCTGATGGCTGGTCAGCAGCAGGCCGGAGAGCGCCGCGTACACAAGTGTGCGGTACATCAGGCGCTCCCTCCATAACTTACGGGGTTGCCCGCTATACGACCCGCCCGAGACTGGCTAACCACCAGAGTTGGCATGTTGTCACCAACGATGGCTGGCAGCACACCACTCGTGCGGTATCCCACAGTGGAGTCAATCAGACCACGACTTTTGGGCTCCTCAGCCCGATAAAAGTTTTGTACTTCCTCATCTGGGAGATCCGATTCAGCAGCACCCTGAGCGAATATTCCCTCATGAGATCTGCCCCAATCCAACCGCCAATCGGCCACTCGACAGAGATAGGCATAGAAAGTCGTGTCATCAACACTTTCCCCTGCGCCGATGGCCACGTCATATGCCAGCACCTGTCGGCTGTGCTCCGGGTTGTTCGGAATCGCAGAGTGAAACGACAGAGCCTCTTGATAACCCTCGCCCTGCAATCGCAGACGCGCCTCGTAGGGGGTTTCTCCACGCGTGACCAATACCTGGCCATTGCCTAATGCCCGGAATGTAAAGACGTGGGCGGTCTGTGCCGTCTCCTTGCCTTCATTAAAGGCCTTCTCGACACCGCCAGCATCACGCCCATATTGGAACGCCGTTTGCTCGTCCAGGGTTTCCTGCCGGGCATAGCGAGTGTCCGTGGCGTTCCACCCTTTGTTGCTCACACCGATGGCGGCATCGATAGGGTCGAGTTTGTCCTTGACCTGATACACACCACTGCTCGAACCCTCCCCAGGCTCGACAACGGAACCGTCCGCGGAAAAGTCTGCCTCTGCCGGCACCGGCAGTTGGGCGGCGGTCAGCATCACGCTGTCACCTTTTTTAAACTTGGCGTTTTTTATGTTTCTGGTCATCCACCCCAAACCGGCATCCTCCCAAGAAGACTCCCCCTCAAGCCTCAAGGGGTAGACATAGGGAGGAGCGTATTTGCCGATTTCTTCCTTCTGGCCATTGCGTTTGCGCAGGGTGAATACGCGCTGGTGGAAACGCAGTGGCAGTGCCGTGCGAGCAGGTAGTCCGTCGACGGTATCCCCAACGCCTTGCCAGCCGATCCCCTGGACGTTGCTAAGACCTACAGTTTGATCTTGGGGAGTGAAATACAGGTAGGTACAACCACGGTTATCCCGCTCGTCAAATGAAACGGGCTCTCCACGTATAGTGGCTTGAGACGCTGGGCCACCGGTCCAACCGGGTCCGCCAATGGCGCCGTAACCCTGGCAATTTTTCAGCGCAATACTCGACAACGCTGGAACAGGGTTCGGGGTTCCCGCAATGAACTGAAGAATGCCGTTGAGAGTGGCAATACGCGCCTGGGTCGTCTGCTGATGATTCGTCTGAAGTGACTCGGTAAATGGCTCCACCAGGCTATAGGGTGAGTTGAACATGATCACCCCATCAGCCGGCTTTATCGCGTCATCCTTGAGGAATGCATGGGCCAACAGGGTGAGCAATGTGCCCTGGCTATGTCCGACGACATTGATGGTGTCATTCGGGTAGCGCTTGCGAATGATCTTGATCAGCATGGCCAGGCGCATGGCGGCCAGTACCATATAGCGACGGCCAGGAGCAGAGAACAGCGGGTGGGTCATGGAACCGCCCACCGCGTCGATGGAAATGAAGCCGAACAGCTTGCCGTTGAAACCCTTGCCCCACATATCCGGCAAGTTGGTGGTGGCATTGGCGAACGCCCCGCCTTCCTTGGTTCCGGCCTTATCCAGACGGTTATTGTTGCGATCCAACCACTCCCCGTGAGGCTCGGTCTTTTTGATCTCCTCCTCTTCCTCGCGAAAGCCCCAATAGAACGGGATAACCACACTGCGGGTAGAGCCGCCGGTACCTGAAGCACCGAACTTGCGCCGGTAGTACACGGCATCGGGGTTGGTCGCTTTACTATCATCGTCAGTGGGCAAACTGTACCCAGCCGATGTCAGGTAACCCGGGTTACTGGCACCGTTGGGCAGGGTCTGCGGCATATCCAGCCGCTCGTTCAGCCCCTGGCAAAGACCACGCTCGATACGCTCATAGCAACCGGCAAGATCGTTGACCCCATGCACGACGATCGTCACACAAGGTTTGGGGGGAGTTGCAATCAGGTGCACGTCACCACCGCCAGGCATAGTGATGGCCTTGCCTGAACTGATTGTTCTCATCCGAACCGCATCATTCATCGTGCATTTCCTCCTTGAAGTACTGGTCTGCCCTCGACACCTGGGGCTACCACCTTATTGGGTCCGTTCAATGCTGGGCGAACGTTGCTCTGTAAACGCCTATTGGCGCACGGCCTCGAACAAAAAGGGATCACCCTGGTTTGGGAAGCGCAACAGATAACGGGCCACTCGCGTCTTGCCGTCAGACAGCAGGTAATCCACTTGCAGGCCACTTGGGTTGTTTTCCTGCTCGGGCCCCTGGTAAGTGTTGTTTGGATAGCTGAACTGGTTCTGCGGTGCTTCGCGAATGGCAGCGCAGGTTCCAAACAGGGGAGGCAAGGTGTAGAGGCGCTGCCTGTGTAGCAACAGCACCTCGGTGTAGCGATCCCCCTTGCCACTGCTGACGTACTGCATATCCAGGCACACAGATGTGCCATGGCGCCATGCCGTGACATTTTCCAGGTTCTCTGGATCGATAGGCGCGCCGCCGTTCCACTCCGGTGGAGCGAGATTGGTCACGCCACTCAACGGCCAGCGCTGCTTCCCGACGATCAGGGCTTGGCCGTCAAAGGCAACGTCGGGTATCCCCTTCGGTGGCTTCATGGCCAAGCCGTCTGGAGTGGTCCACTGGGTTTGGTCATAGCGCCGTATCGCCTGGCCCATCGAGGTGGCCCAGATGCAATTGCGCGGCGCTTCCGCGCAGGGCATCGCCAGGGCAGTCCCCGGCCCCTGAAACAGATTGCCGCCCAACGACCGGTAAAAATCGCCATAGTTGGTAAACTGAACAGGAGCGGCATTTGCCATTACTGGCAGGCAAACACTGAGCAGGGCAAGTAAAGAATGCTTGATGGGGCTCATTTGTAGTCCTTGGCACCGGTCGCCTTGATGTAGTCCGGATCGGCAGTCCAGAAGATCGTTCTGCCTATGGCCGCCGTGGAGAGATATTTGTAGGAGTAGCGGCCACGCTCGCGAGTATTCACGAGTTGATTTGTCTTTTTGTTCAGTTGGGTCCAGTAGGTGATGCGCTCCGCTAGCTTGACTTCAGTGATACCAAAGATGTTGTGCGACGCAGAGCCGTAGTGAAAGCCTGATGAGTGCCTCGGATTGGACGTTTCCTTCAAGTCCACACCATCCCACCAATACGCCCCGTTGGAAGGATCGTTTCCTCGATTGGCCAGCGCGTCCCGTGCACTCGTTACCGCACTCCGCATATCCGGATCGGCATTGATAGCCACTTCGGAGGCTGCCATCAGTTTGTTGTAACGGACGTTATTGCCTCGCGTTGCCACAACGTATCCTTTCCCCGCCTTTGAAAGCAGGCTATCAACATCAGCGGCTCCCCACGCTCGCATACGGTTCGCCACCGTAAATGCAATACCACGTACCTCTTGAGGGTTGTTGTCGATAGAGGCTTCGCCATAGCCAATGGCGGCGAGCTTACGCACCTGTGCAGTGATCGCCTCAGCCATGTTGCACCTCCGTCACAGGCCATGATTCAAGTTCCAGGACCAGATCAAAAGGAAACTCCGGTGTGCGCTCTCCCACCCCCTCCGCCATCACTTGCCCTTCGGACGTCACCTTGTAGTGATGTGGCACGGGCTTCCCTTTGTCATCCTTGAACTCAAAGAATTGCACAAAGTCCTCGTCCTCCGTGCTGGCCATTGCTCCTGCCGCGCCGCCGCTTGCCGCACCGGCCAGCGCATTCGATGGTGTTTTGTGAAAGGCCACATTGGCGATGTGCATCGCGTCCTTCTGCAGCACCTGCGTCGCTCCCTGGGCGTCGGTGACACCTTTGAGGATGTCGCCATTGGCCATGGTGATCTGGTAGGGAATGTTGGCCATCGGGGTCTTACCATCGAGTTGGTTCACCATGAACCGCCTCTGAGTATCCCCCACCTTGAACTTCGGTAGCTCAGCAGCAAGGCTGGCCCCGCCGAGCATGCTGTGTTTGGCGGCCTTGACCGTGAAATTACCCGGCATGCCCAGCTCAATGTTGCCGCCCTTGAGGGTGAGGTAGGCACCACCACACATCAGCGTGATGTGTTCCTTGGCGGATACCAATACGTGGTGGTTGCTCGCGCTGACCTCCACGCTCTGGTCCGCCTCCAGACGGATGTTGTTCTTCTGGGCCTGCAACAGCATCAGCCCCTGGTGGGAGATCTGGCGCATCTCGCCGCTTTGCGCGAACAGCCCGAGGTCGGTGCCGGCGTTGACCACGAATTTCTGCCCCGATGTGAGTTGCTGGTTCTGCTGGGCCACGCTGTCGATATGCTCGCCGGCCGCCAGCGTGACACTCTCGGGGGACGCCACAGCAATACCGGCCTGACCACTCAGGGCGATAGCGGGTTGGCCGCCATTGCTCTTGTTCGCTTCGTCGTTGGCGCCATGCCCTAAATCACGAACCGCTTCACTGAGGGCTTTCTGAGGATCAGTGTCGTGATCAACGCCCTGGTTATCGGCGGCATAGTCGCCCAAACCCTTGGCCAGTTGCAGGGCAGCCTCCAGTACCTGAACGACAGTGCCACGATTCAGATGACCGCCACTGGCATTCAGTTGTTCTTCGGTGCTGAGCAACAGGCCTTTGGCCGCTCGCAACGCACCATGTTCGTCGGTACGCAACTCGAAACCTTCACCCCGTGGCGCACCACCGTCGGGACGTGGGTGGGTCAGATACCCCAGGTGCAGCGCGGTACTGCCGTGATCGCTCATCAGCGCCGCACTGATTTCCTTGGTGGTGTCATCGATACGCAGTTCGTTGGCGCGGCTGCCTTTGTATTCCTTGCTCTTGATGGTGCTGAGAATCTTGTGATTCGGCAGTTGGTACGGCGGCATGTTGCTCGCACGGTAAGTGCGGCCGGTGATGATCGGTTGGTCACAGTCGCCATCGAGGTAGTCGACTATGACTTCCTGACCAATACGCGGGATTGCCATATGCCCCCAGTCGGCACCGGCCCAGTTCTGCGAGACCCGGACCCAGCAGGAACTGAAATCATTGTTCTTGCCTTCCCGGTCCCAGGGGAACTGGACCTTGACCCGGCCAAACTCGTCGGTGTGGATCTCCTCTCCTTCCGGGCCCACCACGCTGGCAATCTGCGGCCCATCGATACGGGGCTTGGGCAGAGGTACCGGGCGCCACTCTATCTGCTCAGGAATGATCTCGGCGGTGAAGTCGTAGCTCACGCCCATTTCGGCATCGGCGGACTCTTCCTGCTGGCTGGCGTGCTGTACACCTCGGTGGGTAATTCGAACTGATCGCCACCAGCGATTGAAGTCTTGCCGAGGATGACCCGTCAACTGGAAGGAAAGGCCCGGAATCAAGCGTGGATCATCACCTTCGACCATTGCGACCTGCGCGTCCTGACGGTGACCCCGCAGGCGGTTTTCCGTGAAGGGTTTGCCGACCGCGCTGGCCTTGTAGCGCCCTGGATAATCGTAGCGTTCATAGTGCGGAGCCTGCTGTTGCAGGTCTTCGCCGACAAAGTGCTGTTGCTGGTCGAAAGCCGGTCGTTTGAATGTGTAGTCACGCTGGGTCTGCTCGACCGTGCGGACGTTTTCCGTGTAGCTGAACGCATACAGTACGGGCCGTTCAGCGTCTCCGGCCGGCTGCGTGCTGTACAGCACCGGATCGCCCTGGATGCGCTCCTGAACATAGAGCTTGTCACTCTGGATCAGCGTGTGAGAGGTCGCATCGGATTTGAAGTAATAGAACAGGCCTTCTTCTGTAGAAAGCCGATCGAACCAATACAGGTCGGTATCCCCGGCCTGAACGCAGTACTCGCGAGGCAGGTGCTCGGTATGGATGTTTGGCTGATAGTCCAGGATGCCGTGCTCGGCCAATACCGATTTGAGTATGTCGGGCACGCTTTTCTGCTGGAAGATGCGCCAGTCGGAACTCAGGCTAAGCCGTGAAAGCTGTGGCTCGACCACGACACGGTAACGTGTGCGGCGGAACCCTGTTTTGCCCTGGGTGAAGCGGGAGACCATGCCATGGACATGACGGACAGCCGTGGTGCCTTGCCAGATGGTCAGCAACGCCGGCTGATCGAGGACCTGGGCAAAATCGATATTGGGGTTGCTGCTGGCCAGCTCGAGCGTCAGCCGATAAGGCTCGGAAATAGCTTCTTCCAGGGTGAACTCTACGACCTCGAACTCCATCCGGCCGGACAGCACGGAGAAGGTGAACCTCAAATCCCTTTGGCGCATATAACTATTCCCTAGTCAAAATCGCAGTCGTCAAGCAAAGAGACAACCCAGGAAAAGCCGAACCAGTGACCTGGGAAAGCACCAATACCTTGCGCTGCCGCTATTCCAGTTTTTCCAAGTAGCACGACCTATTTTGCCGTCAGTAGCTTTTTCTCTTCCTGACTGATTGTGCAGTCCATGCTATTGGAAATCTGCCAGGCCTCAGCCCGATCACAATGGCCCTGAACAATATGGCTGGAAGGACGCTAGCAAGTTGCGTTTGAAATGTATGTGGGAATTGTCTGAAAATTGATGGGAATTCAGAGCGGCTTTCTCATCGCTCCTATGGGCGTGAGTCTCTGTGCACAAAGTTCAACGAAATTCTCTAGCTTTTAGTTGCTTGCTTAAATTGCCCTGTGCAATCCTTGCGCCGCGCCGCACATCGGCGCCGGGTGTGAGAACCTGAATTTGATACCAGCGGGTCGCGTTATGGCGATCCGTAGGGCAGACGCTCGCGTCTGGCCGGTCTGGTATCAGCCGGTTTCTCACCCCTGCGGGTCGCCGCCATCTGCCGGATCTCCATTCCAACGCGGGCGGAGATATGGACTGCGGAGGGATGGCATGGAACATTCAGAAAACCCGATCAAACCTAGCATTCACGCGGATCGCGCTTATGCGCTCATACTGTCAGCCGTGCTCAAGTGCGAGACTGCACAGGATCAGCTTTTGCTGATCAATTCGATCCTTAGTCAATGTGCCATCTTCGTCTGCATGCTGAGTGGTGAGCAGGAGTTTCACGCTCTCTTAGACCGGCTTAAGTGCGTGGATCTTGAAGAGATCAGCGATGGATTGCGACCTCAGAAGATCCATTGAGTGCTTGCGATAGGTCGCGATGGCCATCTGTCCCAATATACCGCCGTGACCTGCATCCATTCATGACCTAGCTCGCGACTGATCGCTTGTCCTGCCTTTGCGTCTTGAACGCGCCAAGTTGCCGTGCCGTCAGATATTGCGTCGAGGGCCCGCCAGCGACATGTGCCGCCACCCCAACAGCATTTCATCGTGCGCCCGCACCTCGCGATGATGCCGTCCGTAGATATTGTTCAGACCTGCCGTTTTGTATTGGTTATCACAGGGGGATGTTGTCGCTTATAGCGATTGTGCGCCGGAAAGAAAGGGCGCGCGTTGGGTAATTGATGCGAAAAATCTGAAGCCGGAGGGTCGCCATTCCATGGTGTGGAACTGCCTTTGATTGTCTCCGTTATGACCGTGTGATTAGCTGATTTACGACCGGAAACCACTCCGGTCGCCATCTAAAAAGAGCGGGAACATCCGCCTGAGAGGTGTCCAATGCGACGCACTGCTTCTGCCACTTCAGCGGCCACAGTCAGCTATTTCTTCGGGCTGGCCACCAGCCAGCCCTGATCCCGCCTTTTAAGTCCCCCTACTAACATCTACACGACGGTTTTCCGTCCTGGAGTTCGTCTATGCGTGCCCCGCATCAAGGCACCCCGAAGTCACGTCAAGTCGTGGCGGCGGTGATTGGCAATGCGCTGGAGTGGTATGACTTCACCGTCTACGGATTTCTATCGGGCCTCATCGCCCGGGTCTTCTTTCCATCCAGCGACGAATACACCTCGATGCTGATGACGCTGGCAACGTTTGGCGTCGGCTTCTTCATGCGGCCCATCGGCGGCATCCTGCTTGGGCTCTACGCCGACAGGCGCGGACGCAAGGCAGCCATGCAGTTGATCATTCGCCTGATGACGATAGCGATCGCGCTGATTGCCTTCGCTCCCGACTATGCGGCCATTGGCATTGCCGCCCCTCTGTTGATTGTGGTGGCTCGTATGCTCCAGGGCTTTGCAACCGGAGGCGAGTACGCCAGTGCCACGTCCTTTCTGGTGGAATCCGCCCCCACTGGAAAGCGGGGCCTCTACGGTGCCTGGCAATTGTTCGGGCAATGCCTTGCAGTGTTTGCCGGCGCAGGCATGGGGGCACTGATCACGTCCTTGTTTACACCGGAAGCGCTCGACAGTTGGGGGTGGCGCATTCCCTTTGTCGTGGGCCTGTTGATAGGTCCTGTCGGCCTGTGGATGCGCCGACATCTGCAGGAAACCGACGAGTTTTTGGCGACCGGTGCAAGCTCGGGCGTAGTGCGGGAACCGCTGCTCAGCGTCCTCCGTCAGCACCGGCGCGCGGTGCTGGTCAGTATGGGAATGACGGTTTTCGGCACGGCATCGTTCTACGTCATCCTCGTGCACATGCCGACGTTCGCCAACAAGGAACTGGGATTGCCGTTGGATCGGGTCTTCCTGATACAGATGGCGGCCGTGTTGGTGATGACCCTCATCATTCCCCTGGCCGGCGCCTTGTCCGACCGTGTTGGCCGACGCCCTGTGCTGTTCGTCTCGACGCTCATGTTCTTCCTGATGGTGTACCCGCTATTTGCCTGGGTCACGTCAGCTCCCAGCCTTGAACGCCTGTTGATCATGCAGTTGCTGTTGTGTGCCAACCTCGGGGTGTGCTTTGGTCCGGCACCAACAGCGCTGGCCGAGCAGTTTCCCACGCAGGTTCGTTCCACTGGCATTTCGGTGGGCTACAACATCGCGGTCATGCTGTTTGGCGGATTCGGCCCATTCATCGTGACCTGGCTCGTGCGCGAAAGCGGTTCGCCGATGGCTCCCGCCTGGTACGTGCTATGTGCCACGTTGTTGAGCCTCATCGCCACCGCCTGCCTGCGCGATAACGAACCGCGCAGGCTCGCGCAGGAGCTCCAGCCAGAGATCCCCGCCTAGCGCTACTTCGCTCTAAAGAGCCACCGGAAATCACAACAAAAAAAGGTGACGGCATGAAATTCGTATTTCTTATCCGCATCGCGGTGACGGGCTTGCTGTGCGCGATGGGCGCACAGGCAAGTTCGCTGATTGACGACGGCAAGACCACGGTGAAGTACAGCCAGTACTACTTCAAGGAGAACGACGGCGGCGGCGTCGGGCCAAACCGTGATGAATGGGTCCAGGCCGTGCAACTCGGCTTCAGCTCCGGCTGGTTCAAGGACGTCCTGGGTTTCGACTACACCCATGCGCTCGCCGATGATCTGTTCGTCGGTGATGCTGCTACCAGCCTCACCAACCTCTCCGCGGGAAGTTCGCCGCGGGATGCACACAGTATCAACAAACCGTTGGAGGCGTATCTGCGCACGCAGTGGCAGGACGAGGCGGGAACCTGGACGGCCGGCTACGGAAAAAAGGCGCGACGTTATCCCATCTATATTGATGACACGAGCCGGATTCTGCCGGCGGCGAGCATGGGGTGGGACCTGGGCTTTGCCACTGACGTGATGAACCTGCACTACAGCCGCCTGCATGCGTTCAGCCCGCGCAATGCGACGGGCTGGGGTGAAAGGCTGGAGAACTTTCGGGGGCAGCAGATCGACAATCTGCAAATCTACTCTGCGAGCTACAAGACGCCATTCGGCACCCGTCTGCTGGGAGAATACGCAGAGGCCCAGGACTATCTGCGCAGCGGATTTCTCCAGGTCGAGCAGACGTTTCCCCTGACCGCATCGCAATCGCTGGCCGTCAGTTTGACCCATGGCCGGCAGCAGGATGCCGGCAAGCTCTTCGAGTATGAAGGGGTACGCCGGCTGTACGAGCCAGAGAGCAGCCACGATGCGCGCTATCTGGATATGACAATGCGCTACACCGTTGCTGGGCACTCGCTGGCGTTCAGTTGGAACAAGGTTCGCGGTGATGACTTTGATCGGCTGTTCTTCGCTCAGGATCACGGCACCTGGAACAGCAGCGGCAAGCTCTATTTCTACTTCGGCCTGCGCGACGAGGAAATGTACAAGGTCAGCTCGACGGTCGACTTTGCCGGCCTGGGGGTACCCGGTTTGAAGATGCTCTCCTACTACGCCTTCTCGAACCAAGCCTATGGCTACGATGGGTTCTCTCGCAGAGAATTCCAGAATGTCTTCCAGTACAGCTTCGACGGCCCCTTGCAGGGGCTGAGCGTGGCCTGGCTGCATGACCGCTTTCACACGGAAGGTTCCCCGGACGGTATTCACCGGACCGTTGCCTCTCGGGGACCTGCGGGCATCATTACAGAACACTCGGAGCGGTTTTACCTGACGTGGCAGCGGTCCTTCTGACGACGATGCTCATTTCTCATGCAACAAGCAGAGGAATGCAGGGGCAATGCTATCTTCCAAGATACACCGCCGTGATCTGCGTCCTCTCATGCCCCAGCTCGCGGCTGATGGCCTGTCGCGCCTGTGCATCCATGGCGCGCTGTGCTGGAGTCAGTGAACGCGCCGAAGGCCCGCCAACAGCCGGAGCCTTCCAGCCCGTCAGCACCTCATAGCGATCCTGCGCGTAGCGATGCCGCAGCCCGTGCATGTTGCTCAGACCGGCTGCTTTGCACTGCCCGTCATAGGTGTGGCGCTGCTGAATATAGTTCTTGTGGGCCGGGATCAAGGCACCGGCACCCGCGAACTGGTGCGCCAGGTCGAGCACTTGCCGCTGCTCGGCGGTGGTGATCGGCACGGTGCGCTCGCGACCACCCTTGGTCCAACTCCCCTTGAGCGCGATATGGTCGCCGCGGTCCGCATAGCCGGGTTGGAACTTGATGGACTCTTCCCGACGCAGCCCGAACGCCTGCTGCAGTTGCAGGCTCATCTGCACATGCGTATCGCGCACGCTATCGAGCGCATCGCCCAACGTCTTTGACTTGTCGGCGTTGGTCACATGCTGACGCTCAGGGATGCCCAACCGCGTGTTGTCAGCCGGAATGACACCGGCCTTGCCCACTTTCTCCGCCCACCAGCGCAAATGTGCCAGGCGATTCTTGAGCGTGCCGGCGGACAGTCCTTCGGACTGCCAGCGCTCCACCAGTGCCTCCACATGCTTGCCCTTGATCGAGCCAGTGCTCATCCGCCGAAACCCCCGCTTCGCTCAGTTGTTCAGCGACCAGGGTCAGCCCGCGCAGCCGGTCGGCCTGGGTCGTGTGGCTGCCGTCTTTGTTGCGTCGGCATAGCTGCCGCAGCCCATAAGTCAGATCGTCCATACAGCACCTCAATCGTGTTGTGTCTTGTCCTGCTTTCTGAGGTCGAGTCGGTTAGTGAAGTTGCCGGCTCGCCAAGGCGAGGCTCCCGAAGGACAAGGGCATGGTGCTCAGAACACCGGTTTGCCTCAGATGAGGCGTCCGCCGTGCTCCCTGGGGGGAGACAGAACGGGGGTACAGCGAGAGAACAAACAAGCCAGTAGCGGTGATGAAGACCTCCTTTAAAAGTGAGTGAGATGGGTAGAGCCGGTCGCGAGCATTGCGCTCGAAACATGGCCGAAGGAATGGCGCGCCGTGGGCGCAGGAAGGACGAGGACAAGCGGAGAAAGGTGGCTCTGCCCCATGGGGAGGGGCGGCATGCGGGGGAGCCTGGGCACGCCTGGGGATGGTTCCACCCTGGTTAGGGAGACGCTTGCAGGAACCTGCGTCGTTGGGGGTGCCGATGTACAAAGCCCATCGGTCTTGGCGTAGTGCAAGGCCAGTGTAGGGGGGCATCGTCACGGATGCCGCAAACAATAGGATCGCCATCAACCCCATATTCCGCGCAGGTTCCAGGGGGCCGTCACTGCCGAAGCAGTGACGGCCCGTCGCGTAGCTTTGGGGTCCGTGCAAAAGGCCAAAGGCGCTGCGGCAGCTCCCGTGCCCTAGGGGTTGGGCCAGTCGTGTGTATGCCTGCTGACGCGCCCCTGCAGGGCTTGTCGGCTACCCATGCTGGGCGCGCAATGGGTTCTCCCATTGCACACCCAGCACGGGCAGCTCGATTTGTGCGGTGGCTTGCCTGGAGTGAGCGCAGTGGGGTCAATGGCGGGCGCGCAAGCCGCAGCGGAGCGCAGCCGCAGGCGAGCACCGAACGGGTGAGCACCCGGCGCAGCACACCATTGATGCCCACGCAGCGACCCAGCCTGACGCCGGGTGCAGGGAGTGCTTTACTCCCTGCACCCTTGCCCTTCGGCGAGAACGGAGTTCCAAGAGGCAGCGCCTCTTGGTCAAGGCCGCAGGCCGCGAAGGTGGGTCAAGTTGCTATGGGGGGCTTGGCTTCCAGTAGCCGCTCTGCATCAGTTCTGCTGCCAGATCGCCTACCTTCGCCGGCATGTTCAGCATCGAGCGGATTGAATCCATGTGCTTACGCACCACCTCGGGCGAAGCGGGTTCGAGCGCGGGTACCAAGCTTTCCTGCGTACCTGGCGCTCCTTGAGTGGCCTCACTGGAGACGTGTTGCGCCGGCTGCGTTTGGCTGGCCAGCCGCTTGCCTGCCCAGAGCCGGAACTCACCTTGACCGACACGGCGGATGAGCGCGAACAGGTAAGCCACCACGTTGCGCACACCGCCATCCCTGTGGCGAGCCTCCAGCTCTTGCAGGACTTCCTGGCCCACCTCGCGGGCAGACGCCGCAATGCGGTTTGCATGTCGCGCCGTTGATCCTCTGCGGCGAGTTCGAGGCACGGCGGCAAGGGCAAGGGCGTGCCAGGCTCGCGCTCACACGCATGTGTGCGTGCGGTACGTACGTATTTTTTATACTTATCTTCTTTATACGTATGGCTATAACGCTGCTGTGTCTGGCGGTCGCGCTCGTTCTGCTGCGGAACGCTCGACTCGCCAGCAGAATCAGCGAAGGGCGGAGGCTCCGGTGCCATCGGCTGTCCTTGCAATGGCGATGGGGGGGACGGTGGATCTTCATCGTCATCGCGGTGCGTCTGGGCGTCCCTGACCGGCGCTGCGGCAGTAGATTCAAGCCCATCACGGATATGGATGGCAACGCGATCCACCTGATTGTTGTCGTGGCCGATGGAGTCTTGCAGAAGCAGCGGAAGACTCGCGTCGAGGTCGGACGCCTGTTGGAACGACAGTGGGCTTTCATGGACCTGGTACAGCTCGCTAAGGACGTGACCACTCAGAGGGTCACGATGTTGACCCACCAGGCTGATCCAGCCCGTGAGCCGGAGCACAATCAGGACGCGCCAGGCCGTTTCGTATCCGGCACGCTGCCCTAGCGGCGTGGAGGTCAAGTAGCGCCGCAGCTGGGCCAGGTTCGCCAGCGAACTGCGGCCATCCGTAGCGCGCAGCATGCGCAGTACCTGCCAACCGTTGCGTTCCAACGGTGTTAGCCGGATGTCGAGCATGAGTGCAGTAGGCGTGGTGAAAAAGGCCTCGGGTGCCTGCAGGGTAAAGTCGCTGCGGTCTGCCATGTGAGATCTCCAGGGTCTGGGCCACAACGGCCCGTACCCTGGAATCTCACCGCAGGCGTATACATACGTCAGCCGACAAAGCGGACCGCACCGTGACCTATTTTTCAGCACCCGTATATGCTGGAACGACTTCCTGGCTTGGTTTATGATCTCGATACCCCCTGTGGGGGTACAACTGGGGGTACTTCCAGCGATTCCCGCAAAGGCTGTGACAAGATTTCCCCGCGAAACCTAGCGTTCACGGGCCTTTGCCGACCGATCAACGTTTAAACGTGTGATCAACGTCTGACGGTTCCAGGCCGGATCCCAGTGGAGCGTGATAGCGCTCCCTGGACGATAGATCCCTGTTGAATCAGGTTGTGGGAAGTCTCGTTAGGCGGATAGCGATTGAAGAGTGTTTGGCTTCGTAGTCGTCGTCCGCCAGTGCCCGGCAGGTGCCGGTCGCCGTCCCACACGCACCTGACGCCCTTCATCTTTCCCTCCTACGCGCCAGCATGCCACGGCTCTTACTGATAGCTGATGGTGTAGGTCACCACGCCATTGGCAGAACCCGCCGTGATGGCCCCGCCAGTGCGCACATAGTGGGCTCTGAATGGAATATTGACCGCGACGTTTCCATATTGCCCGACCGGCCATTGATTCGGCGTACCCGCCGCCGTTGAATCCGGGCCAAAGCTGACCGGCGTATCCCCATCCCGGAAGATGCGTATACCTACGCCAGTGGCCTTTGAACCATTGGCCAAACCAAGCACATCCGAGCGATTCGCCGGGTTGGAGCTGTCGGTCATGCCCATGTACATCCTCGTCGTCGCCCCTTGCGTCCCTCCAGAGCATTGAAGCTGGATGTCGAACCTTTGTCCTGGGGAGATACCGTCTCTCTGCAAGGTGCCGATGGTGACGCCCCCCATCGGCACTAAAAAATTGGCGTTCGAGGACACTCTGCAGCTGGGAACCAACGGCTTGATGGGAACACTCGCGGCAAGCCGGACAATCATCACATCCTGGCCGTGATCCAGCATCCTCAACCGTCCAATGTCGCCGCCCAGCATCCCTCCCGCTGTAATCGGGCCGGTCTTGACGAGCTCGACCCTGAACCTCGCGCCCCCCGCGAAGTTCCAGCTCGCAGAGCCGTCGGGCACCGTCGTCCCCACCCACCACCCCGCATCTGTCCCGCTACCGGATGCATAGCCGATGCGAACGCCTATGCCCGCGACTCCGGTCGAATACGTGGAATATCTTGAATCAAAACTGCCGTAGCCGGTGTACTGATAGTTCCCCATATACGGCTTGCAGGCGATAAACGCGTTGTAACCGGACATGGTTGACTCCTGGGAGGCCAACACCGTTCCATCTGGAACCATGGGGTCGAAGGATGGCACCGCTCCCAGGCTGATCGTGTATCTGGCCACACTCACCTCACCAATATAGTCCTGCTCCACCCTGCAGGCCGCTCTTGCGTCCTTCATATGGAGGACGCTCGACATCAACAGAATGATCATTGCGAGCGAATGAGATGAATTCAAAATTTTGATTGAACGATGTGACCGGGTCATTTTGATTCCCAAAATAGGCAACTCATTGGCAAGGCAAGCCTTCCCGACCAACCCCGGCTTCACGCTCTTCAAGAACATCGACCTGAGCCTGGAATGCGGTGAAGTCGCCGTAGGCCAGTTGCGGATATACTTCAAGCCCGGTAAGAGCAGTGGCCTGGACGCCATCAGGGAGGCGCTTTTGCTTGCATGGAAAGCCGCAAAAGGTACGTCGTCGGTCGTTTCAGGATCAATCGGAGGATTCCTAAACCCACCCAAACCTTCGCTCGTTACTTGACGATGCATCCCGGGCATACCGTCTGCGGCGCGCCCTCGTAGCCGTCATCCGCCCAGCGCTCGCCTTGCCTGCAAACGCCAGGCACTTCATGACATTGCGCAACAGGCTTACCATGCACAGCGATACGGACCGCTACTTGCAACCGCTGCTTAACTCCATGTATTCGCTCATGCCGCATACAGACAGGGACCCGCCACAGATGCAAAGGAAAGTAATAGTCGTCGACGATCACCTGCTGACACTGATCGGCATTCGAGCGTCGCTCAGCGATGACAGCACGCTGCAGATCGTCGGCGAGGCCCAGGATGTCGAAGGGCTTTTCCAGCTGTTGGCCGAGCAGCCCTGTGACCTGGTCATCACCGACCTGATGATGCCCCACAGCCAACAGGCCGATGGCATCCGCCTGATCGAGCAATTGCGCCGTCGTTATCCGGCCATCGCGGTCATAGTGGTGACCATGCTCAACAATCCGGCGCTGCTGGCCTCGATCCTCAAGCTGGGCGTCCAGGGGCTGATCAGTAAACGCGGGGTACAGGGCGACCTGCAAAAGGCGGTTCGCGCCAGCCAGGCCAAACCCTTCATATCCCCGTCCATCAAGCATCTGCTCAACCCCGGCCAGCCCCTGAGCGAGATCGAACAACTGTCCCCTCGCGAAGTCGAGGTCTTGCGCCTGTACGGCGCCGGGCTGTCGGTCAATGAAATAGCCCTGCACCTCAACCGCTCCAAGCAGACCATCAGCAGCCAGAAAAGCAGCGCCATGCGCAAACTGGGCCTGGATAACAACGCCAGCCTGTACCTGTACATCCAGGAAGTCGGGCTGACCTGAGACTATGTCTAACCCTCTAGCGGGCCTGTCGCGTCTGACCCTCTGGATCACGCTCTTGCTGACCAGCGTTGCTTCCCTGGGCGCCACCGAGCCTGAGCCTGCGCCGCTGTCCCTGGCCACGCTGATGGCCCTGCGTCAGACACTGCCCCCGCGCCCGCTACGGGTCGCCGAAGTGAGCGCCTCCAACGAGCGACCCGAGCCGCGCGGCAACGTTGTCCTCAACCAGATCACCAACGACTACCTGGAACACATCAGCCAGTTTCTCGAACTGCCGATCCAGCGCGTGCCCTACCCTACGGTGGACACCGCCATCGCCGCCCTGACCAGCGGGGACATCGACCTGATGCCCCGCGCCACCGAATACGAAAGGAAGCAACCCGGGTTCATCTACAGCCTGCCCTACCTGGACAACGAGCCGATCATCGTCGGCCGCATCGCCGACAAGGACCTGCCTCCTGACCTGGCGGGCAAGCGCGTGCTGGTCCCGGCCTACTATGTACAGGCCGAAACAGTCGGCAAGGCTTACCCCAAGGCCGAACTGATCGTGATCAAAAGCATTGTCGAAGGCCTGCAACGCCTGGCCGACGGCGAGGCCGACGCGCTGATCGGCGATCAGCTGCGCAGCAACTTCTACATGCGCAGCCTGGCCAACCTCAAGCTGCAGAACAAATACGTCGCCAACCTGCCGGCCATGGGCTTCAGCTTCGCCGCACAGGGGCATGAAGAGAATCTGGTCACCCTGATCAACGCCTCGCTGAAGACGGTGACCCGGGAGCGCAAGCAAGCGATCTTGCAGCACTGGGAACGCTCGCCCTGGCTGTTCGCGCCGACCGACTCCTTCGCCCTCAACAGTGCGGAAGACAGCTGGCTCAAGCGCCTTGCGTCGCTGAACCTGATCGCCCGCCAAATCCCCAATTACCTGTACCGCAATGCCGACGGCCAATGGGCCGGGCTGGCATTCAATGTGCTGCGCAGCCTGGCCGACGACTATCAGCTGCAACTGAACATCATCGACAGCCAGTCGCCGGAAATCGATCGGCAGCGCCTGGAGCGCGACGAGGCGCAAATCGCCCTGTCACTGGTACCGACCCCGGTCCGACAAAAGAGCCTGCTGTTCAGCGATGGCTTCGGCACCGAATACTGGGCCTTCGTTACCCGCCAGGGCGCCAGTTCCCCCAGCTCACTGGCAGCCCTGGGCGGCAGGCGCCTGGCACTCCAGGCCGGGCATCCCCTGCAGCACCTGCTCCAGAGCCGCTACCCGACCATCGAACTGGTGCTCACCGACAATTACGATCAGGCCGTGCAATTGGTGGAACAGGGCATGGTCGACGCCATGCTGAACAGCGCCGCCGATGCCCGGCACATGACCAATCCGGGGCTGCGCGTCGGCAAGCAGTTCCAGGCCCAGCCCGAGCCGCTGGTGTTCGCCGTCTCGGCCGAGCACCCCGAACTCCTGAACATCCTCAACAAGCTCCTGTACTCATTGAAGAACTCGGACGGCAACCAGGACCGTATCAGCGTTCTGGCACGGCCCGCGACCAAGGGTTCGCTCTGGGACTATCTACCGAAATGGGTGTGGCAGACCGCTGCACTGATCCTGGTGCTGGTGTTGCTGTCCTTGCACTGGAACTGGCGCCTGCGGATTCAGATTCGCAAGCGGCGCGCCGCGCAGAACCAGCTCAAGGACCAGTTGGCCTTCCAGTTCGCCTTGCTCAACGGCTTGCCCATTCCCCTTTACGTACGTGACCTGCAGGGGCGCCTGAGCACCTGCAACCACGCCTATGAGCAGTTCTTCGGCCAATCCCTGGACGAGATCCGCGGCACCACGCCCCAGGAGCAAGGCATAAGCCCACCCGCGCTGGCCCGGGAGCTGGAGGAACAGCACCAGCGGCTGCTGGATAACCGCCAGTCGCAGTTCCTCGACAGCGTGATCGAGGTCGACGGCAAGACCCATCATATCTACCAATGGCTGGTGCCCTTCTACACCGCGCTCGGCAAACAGCAGGGGCTGCTGGGCGGCTGGATCGACATCAGCGTGCGC
This sequence comes from Pseudomonas sp. SBT1-2, assembly GCF_028640875.1. Classification (NCBI taxonomy): domain Bacteria; kingdom Pseudomonadati; phylum Pseudomonadota; class Gammaproteobacteria; order Pseudomonadales; family Pseudomonadaceae; genus Pseudomonas; species Pseudomonas sp. SBT1-2. Next base: position 42,646 of record NZ_JAQZAA010000080.1, read on the forward strand.
AAGCACCTGGAAAACAAACTGCTCGAAGCCCAGCAACAGGCGCTCGACGCCAGCGCGGCGAAAAGCCAGTTCCTCGCGACCATGAGCCATGAGCTGCGCACCCCGCTGAATGCCATGGTCGGCCTGCTGGAACTGGAAACCAGCGGCTCGTCCCAGCCTTCGCAAAACCTCAGCATTGCCCAGCAGTCGGCGCAATCGATGATCGACCTGATCGGTAATATTCTCGATCTGGACAAGGTCGAAACCGGCCAGATGGAACTGGCGTCCAGCCCCACCGCGCTCGCCCCGTTGCTGGAAAACTGCCTTGAGCTGTTCGCTGTCCAGGCCCGGAAAAAGCACCTGGAACTGAAACTGGAACACCACCTGGACCCTCAGCGGCGCTATCAGGTGGACGCCATGCGCCTGACGCAAATCCTCCATAACCTGCTGTCCAACGCCCTGAAGTTCACCGCTCACGGCCAGGTCGAACTGCAGGTCCGGGAACTGGACTTGGCCCCGCGCCAGAGCCGGTTGACATTCCAGGTCAACGACACCGGTATCGGCATCGCCGAGGAGCTCCAGCCACAGATCTTCGCGCCCTACCAGCAAGCCCATGCGCAGATCGCCCACCTGCACGGCGGCTCCGGCCTGGGCCTGAGCATCTGCAAACAGTTGGTCGAACTCATGGGTGGCACCATCCGACTCGACAGCGCCCCCGACCAGGGTTGCCGGGTCAGCTTCGAACTGATCCTGCCCTGGCAGCTTGCCGAGGACGAGGCGCAGCAGGCCGCTCATGACTCTGCAGCGGTCGCCGCGCTGAATGTGCTGATCGTCGACGACGTCTCCACCAACGGCCTGGTGCTCGAGCAACAACTGCTCAGGCTCGGCCATCGGGGAACTTATGTCAGCAGCGGCAAGGCGGCCCTGCAGGCCTGGGAACAGGGCCACTTCGATGTGCTGATCACCGACTGCAACATGCCGGACATGGACGGCTACGCCCTCACCCGCAGCGTTCGGACCGCGGAACAGGCGCGCGGCCTGCCAAGGCTGCCGATCATCGGCTACACCGCCCGGGCCCTGGCGGATGAAAGGCAGCGTTGCCAGGCGGCCGGCATGGACGACCTGATGATCAAGCCCATCGTCCTCGAACGCCTGCGGGAAATGCTTGGCGGGCTGAAAGCGCTCGGCGTCCTTCCCCAAACCACAACCGCTTTACCCCTCGCCCCACCCGAGTCAGCCTCCGACCAGGCGGCTCCCGCGACCTTCAACCTGTCCCAGCTGGAGGTTTTCCAGAACGATCCACAACTCAAGGAACGCTTGCTCCAGGAGCTGCGCCGGAACCTGGAGCAGGAGCACGAGCTGCTGAGCGCCCCGCTGCCCGACACGCCGGAGTTCCTCGAACAGTGGGTCCACCGGGTCAGCGGCCTGGCTTGCACCGTCGATTCGCCAGCCTTGATGCGCGCCTGCCTCGACCTGCAACTCGCAGCCCGCGAGGGTGCACAGAATCTGGATGGCCAACGCAAAGCCGTGCTGTCCGTCATCGAACGCATGCTGCGCGACATCGAACGCCACGGCTGACCCGCTCCGGGCAACCCTGCGCAACGCATCCCGCCCTGGGCGACGCCCGGGTCGGCGCCCTGAAACATCTTGTTCCATTCCCTCCCCACGCCTTTCGTACTCGTCTCATACAAGCCCGCACGCCTGCTCGGCATCCTAGGCGCCCTTCGTTACCGGGCACTGCCAGCCATGGGCAACCCTGGCCGCGTCTTGCAGCGGCCGGCATCGAAGACCTCAAAAAAAACCATTTCATATACTTAAATCAAGGTAATTCGATGCTTCCTAGCACTCGCGCCAGCGCCATGCGCAAGCTCCCGCTGGCCATCACCCTCGGTCTGGTTTCGTTGGCCACTCAACAAGCCTTCGCCCACGGGTATGTCGAAAGCCCAAAATCCCGTGCCTTCATGTGCTCCGCAACCGGCGGCAACCTCAACCGCGATTGCGGCCCCGTCACTTACGAGCCGCAAAGTGTCGAGTACTCGCCATCGGTCCAGCATCACTATCCCAAGGATTACTGCTCGGGCGACTTCACTAAATGCGGTCCGGCGAACGGCACCATCCCGGCGGGCGGCATCACCAGCTTCTCCCAACTCAACGAGCAGACGGCGACCCGCTGGCAGAAAACCACGATCAAGCCGGGCATGAATGAATTCACCTGGCATTATTCCGCCGGTCACGCCAGCGCCTACTACCAGTTCTACATCACCAAGAAAGACTGGAACCCGAACCAGCCGCTGACCCGCGACTCCTTCGAGATGACCCCGCTGCTCAATGAAAACGCAGGTGGCGTGCGTCCGCCAGCCGGTGGCAAGACCAAGCACAAGGTCAACATCCCGGCCGATCGCAGCGGTTACCACGTAATCCTGGCGACCTGGAAAATCGCCGATACCGCCGCCACCTTCTACCAGGCCATCGACGTCAACATCGACAACGATGGCGCGCCGATTCCTGACTGGAAGATCCTCGGCGCGGTGCAGCCTGAACAACTGCGTGTCGGCGACAAGGTCAGCACCCGCGTGTTCACCAATGCCGGCGAGCAACAGAACCGCCAGACCCGCCTGAGCATCGAGACCGCGGAACAGGCCCAGGCCAACACCTGGCCGTTCCTGTTGGCGCAGCAGGTCAACAAGGCCAATGCCGGCTACGTAATGGGCGAGCTCAACGCCAATAACGAAGTCGTGCCCAACTACGGCAAGAACACCCTGTACGCCAAGAACAACAGCGACGTGGTACGCGTGGAAATCCAGAAAGAGCAGCCGAGCATTCCTGGCGAGCTGAAGCTTTCCGGCCTGCAGGCCGAGTACACCCTGAAGGACAACGCCACCGACCTGCACTTCAACGCCATTGCCCAGGGCGGCAAGTACACCATCAGTTCGACGGTCTTCAATGGCAAGAACGAAAGCATCGCTCACGTGCAAGCCGAGCCTGGCAACAACACCCCGCACTTCTCCATCCCGCTGCGTAACGTCAGCGAAGGTGAGTACGACGTAGTGGTCGTGGCCAAGCCGGAAAAAGGCGAGCAACTGCAACAAAGCCAGCGCATCACCCTGAAAGCCGAGGAAGTGGGCGGCGGCGGTGATTACGACTTCGTCTTCCCCAAAGGCCTGACCGGCTACAAGGCCGGCACCAAGGTTTTGGCCAAGGACGGCAACGTCTATGAGTGCAAGCCGTTCCCTTACAGCGGCTACTGCATCCAGTGGAACGCCGGCGCCACTCAGTTCGAGCCTGGCGTTGGCAGCAACTGGAAGGACGCCTGGATTCGCAAGTAATCCATAACCTGACCAACCGCAGCGTGGTGCCTCGGCACCGCGTTGCGGACCTTGGGAATCGACATGAACCACCCTCACTACTCAAGACCGCGCAGGCTGCTGCACTGGTTGTTCGCCGCCGTTGTCCTGTGGGCAACCATCAGCGGCTACACCAGCGCCCTGTTGCAGCCTGCGCCCTCGGTCCGGCAGGCGATCGCCTTTATCAACGTCTCGCTGACCACCCTGCTGGTGCCGCTGTTCGTCCTGCGGCTGTTCTACCTCGTGCGCCACCCCGCTCCGCCGGCCCCTGCCCATCAGAGCGCGGGTGAACGCCGCCTGGTGCATGCCGGGCACGCCGCCCTGCTGGTCACCCTCGGCACCGTGCTGTTCAGCGGCGTGCTGATGATGTCGCGCCCGATCGACCTGTTCGGCCTGCAACTCCCGCAACCTTTGCAGGACCCGGCGGCCATCACCTTTTTCGAGGAGCTTCACCACTACAGCTGCATGGCCCTGGCCCTGCTGGTGGCCGGCCATATCGCCGCGGTGATCCTCCACCAACTGCGCGGCCATGGCGTGCTCAGACGCATGCTGCCGAAACGCCCATGAAGACGCTGCTCTCATGGCGCCCGCGTTGGCTCGGGCAACGCTGCCTGCTTCCCGCCAGCCTGGTCGCCCTGGGCCTGTGGCTGGCCTGGCTCGGCCTCGACAGCTGGACCTACCGGCAAGTGCTGGCGGGCCAGCCGGTGCCGGCCGCGGTACCGAGCGCCAGCGCCGAACAGCCGCTGCCCGCGCCCCTGGACGATCACAACATCGCCAGGGTCTTCGGCGCCGTGCCGGTCGAATTCGACAGCGCGCAGGCCAGCCTGCCGCTGGTCCTGCTCGCCAGCCTGCTGGGCAACCAGCCCGAGCAATCCAGGGCACTGATCCAGCATGCCGACAGCCGGGCCTTCTACTCCCCGGGCGAACGCCTGCCCGACGGCACGCTGCTCAAGAGCGTCAGCGCCGACCAGGTCGTGGTGCTGCGTAACGGCCGTGAACAGAACCTGCTGCTGCCCGGGCGCCAGATGCACCTGCTCAGCCCCCAGACACCCCCTCCGGAGGTCGCCGACCGAAAAGCCACGGCCCTTCTGCAAGCGATAGAGAACACACCATGAAACTGTCCAAGATTGCCGGCGCCGTGCTCAGCCTCGGCCTCCTGCTGAATGCCCTGCCCAGTAGCGCGGCCCTCACCACCCAGCGCCTGTGGACGCTGAACATGAAGGACGCCGAACTGCGCGACCTGGCCAGCGAAGTCGGGGAAATCACCGGCAAGACCCTGGTGGTCGATGCCCGCCTGCAAGGCAAGGTCAGCGTGCAATCGTCCAATGCCCTGGACAAGGACGGGATCTACTCGCTGTTCCTCAGCGTGCTGCGCAGCCAGGGTTTCGTCGCCCTGGACCAGGGCGACCGGGTGCTGATCGTGCCGGCGGTGGAAGCCAAGACCAAATCCAGCGAGCAATCGGGCGATGAGTTCGTGACCCGGGTCCTGGACCTGCGCAACGCCAACGCCGCGGAAATCTCCGGGGTGGTGCGCCCGCTGGTGAGCGACGACGCCTATGTCGCGCCCTCGGCCAGCTCCAACGCCCTGGTGGTTTCCGACAGCGCCAGCAACGTCGAGCGCATCCGCCAGGTGGTCAGCGAACTGGATCAGGCCGGCAATCGCTCGTTCAGCACCGTGGCCCTCAGGCATGCCTGGGCCAGCGACGTGGCCCGCACCCTGAACGAAAGCATCAGCCAGACGGGCAACGGCCCCAGCGACGCCAAGGCGGTGGGCGACGCCCGTAGCAACCGGGTGATCCTCGCAGGCAACGCCCAGGCCCGCCAGCGCATGGCCGAGCTGGTCAAGGCCATCGACGTGCCGAGCAATGCCAACGACAGCGCACGGGTGGTGCGCCTGCACCACAGCGATGCCAAGCAGCTGTCGAAGCTGCTCAACGGCATCGGCAAGCGCCTGGACGACGGCAATCGCGGTGGCGGCGAAGGCAAGGGCGGCGGTAGCTCGATACTGGTGAGCGCCGACGAAAGCCAGAACGCCCTGGTGCTGATGGCCGACCCGGCGCAACTGAGCATGCTCGACAAAGTCATCACCCAGCTGGACCAGCCACGGGCCCAGGTGCTGGTGGAAGCGGCCATCGTCGAAGTCAGCGGCGACATTAACGAAGCCCTCGGCGTGCAATGGGCGGCGCGCGCCGGCAATGTCGCCGGCGGCACCAACTTCAGCGGCACCGGGCTGTCGATCGGTACCCTGCTGGGGAATGGCAAGGACAAGAACATCACCCTGCCGGACGGCGCCATCATCGGCATCGGCACCAGCAATTTCGGTGCGCTGGTCACGGCCCTGTCCAGCGACTCCAAGAACAACCTGCTGTCCACCCCGAGCCTGTTGACCCTGGACAACGAAGCGGCGGAAATCCTCGTCGGCCAGAACGTGCCCTTCCAGACCGGCTCGTACACCACCGACACCGCCGGCGCCAGCAACCCCTTCACCACCGTGGAACGCCAGGACGTCGGCGTGACCCTCAAGGTGACGCCGCACATCAACGAGGGCAACACCCTGCGCCTGAAGGTCGAGCAGGAAAGCTCGGAACTGGCCAGCGCCCCGCCCGGCATCACCACCAGCGACGTGATCACCAACAAGCGTTCGGTGAAAAGCACCATCCTCGCCGACGACGGCCAGATCATCGTGCTCGGCGGCCTGATCAAGGACAACGTCAAGACCCAGGTCAGCAAGGTGCCGGTGCTGGGCAGCATTCCCCTGCTCGGCCGGCTGTTCACCAGCACCAAGGACGTCACCGAAAAGACCAACCTGATGGTCTTCCTGCGGCCGACCCTGGTGCGGGGCAGCGCCGATGCCGTCAACGTCAGCCAGCGCAAGTACAACGACCTGCGCAAGCTGCGTGCCAACGGTGACAGCCGCAGCGGCCTGGCCCTGCCGGCTGACTCGCGTCAACTGTTCGATGCCGCGCCGCAGGATGGGACCATCGACATGCGCGCCAGAGAGCCACGCCGATGAACCCGGTCGCGCGCCTGCCCTTCGGTTTCGCCAAGCGCCATGGGGTCCTGCTGGAGCCCATGGAGAGCGGCCTGCGGCTTTATTGCCGGGCCGACACGCCGGTGGAAATCCTCGCCGAGATCCGCCGCTGCCACGGCCCGCTGCGGGGCCACCGGATACTCGACACCGAGGCTTTCGCCCAGCGGCTGGCCGAGCAGTATCGCGACGGCCGCGACGACGCCATGCAAATGGCCGAGGGCCTGGGCGACCAGATCGCCGGCCAGGACGACCTGGCCAGCCTGGCCGAGCAACTGCCGCAGATCACCGACCTGCTGGAGCAGGAAGACGACGCGCCGATCATTCGCCTGATCAACGCGATCCTTGGCGAGGCGGTCAAGGTCAAGGCTTCGGATATCCACCTGGAAACCTTCGAGCAGCACCTGTCCGTGCGCCTGCGGGTCGACGGCCTGCTGCGCGAAGTGCTGCGCCCGCGCCGGGAACTGGCGGGCCTGCTGGTGTCGCGGATCAAGGTCATGTCCAAGCTCGACATCGCCGAAAAACGCATTCCCCAGGATGGCCGCATTGCCCTACGCATCGGCGGCCATGAAGTGGACGTGCGGGTCTCCACCCTGCCTTCGGCCTACGGCGAGCGGGTGGTGATGCGCCTGCTCGACAAACAGGCCGGGCGCCTGAACCTGGGGCGGCTGGGCATGGCCGAAGCGATCCGCGACAAACTGGAAGACGCCCTGCTGCGCCCCCACGGCATCCTGCTGGTCACCGGCCCCACCGGTTCCGGCAAGACCACCACGCTGTATGCCGGGCTCAGCAGCCTGAACAACCAGACCCGCAACATCCTGACCATCGAAGACCCGGTGGAATACCACCTGGCCGGCATCGGCCAGACCCAGGTCAACACCAAGGTCGACATGACCTTCGCCCGTGGCCTGCGCGCCATCCTGCGCCAGGACCCGGACGTGGTCATGGTCGGTGAAATCCGCGACCGGGAAACCGCCGACATCGCCGTGCAGGCCTCCCTCACCGGCCACCTGGTGCTGTCCACCCTGCACACCAACAGCGCCATCGGCGCCGTCACCCGCCTGCTGGACATGGGCATCGAACCCTTCCTGCTCTGCACCTCGCTGCTCGGCGTGGTCGCCCAGCGCCTGGTGCGGGTGCTCTGCATCGATTGCAAAAGCGCCGCGCCCGCCGACGCCGCGGCCTGCCACCAGTTGAACCTCGACCCGCAGCAGGCGCCGGTGCTCTACCACCCGGTCGGCTGCCCGGCCTGCCAGCACAGCGGCTATCGCGGCCGCCAGGGCATCTACGAACTGGTGCTGTTCGACGAACCGCTGCGCCAGCTGATCCACGAAGGAGCTGGCGAGGCCGCCTTGACCCACTACGCGCGCCAGCAGGCCCACAGCCTGTTCGCCGACGGCCGGGACAAGGTGCTGCAAGGCGTCACCAGCGTCGAAGAACTGCTACGCGTAACCCGGGAGCATTGACCGTGGCCGCCTACGAATACCTCGCGATGTGCAACGCCGGGCGCAAGACCCGCGGCGTGCAGGAAGCCGACAGCGCGCGGCAGGTCCGCCAACTGCTGCGTGAGCGCAATCTGATCGCCCTGCAGGTCAAGCCGGCCCGCGGGCAAAAGGACCATTCCGGCGCCGCGCTGACCAGCAACCAACGCCTCAGCCCGGCGCAACTGGCCTTGCTCACCCGCCAGCTGGCGACCCTGGTCCAGGCCTCGCTGCCGCTGGAAGAAGTGCTGGCCGCCGTCGCCGCGCAATGCTGCAAGCGCGCGCAGCAGAGCATGATGCTGGCGATCCGTGCGCGAGTGCTGGAAGGCCATGACCTGGCGCGGGCCATGGGCGAATACCCGCGCGCCTTCGCCTCGATGTACCGGGCCACGGTGGCCGCCGGCGAACGCGCCGGCCACCTGGCCCAGGTCCTGATGCAACTGGCCGACTACACCGAGGCCCGGCACGCCGCCCGCCAGCAGCTGCAACTGGCCATGCTGTACCCGAGCATCCTGCTGCTGGCGGCCTTCGGCATCGTCGGTTTCCTGCTCAGTTTCGTGGTGCCGGATGTGGTCAAGGTGTTCATCGACAGTGGCCAGCAACTGCCGGTGCTGACCCGCGGCCTGATCGCCACCAGCGACTTCGCCCGGGACTATGGCCTGGTCCTGCTGCTGATACTCGGCAGCCTCGCCGCCGGCCTGCGCGTGGCCCTGCGCAAGCCCGCCCTGGCCATGCGCTGGCACCAGGTCCAGCTGCGCTTGCCGGTGATCGGACGGGTCATCCAGGCCAGCAACAGCACTCGCTTTGTCAGCACCCTGGCGATTCTCGGACGCAGCGGCGTGCCACTTGTTGATGCCCTGGAGATTTCCGCCGAAGTGGTCGCCAACCAGCAGATTCGTACTCGTATGAAAGACGTGGCGCGTGCCGTGCGCGAAGGTAGCGGGCTGACCCGGGCCCTGGAACAGAGCGGCGATTTCCCGCCGATGATGCTGTACATGATCGCCAGCGGCGAGCGCTCGGGGGAACTGGACAGCATGCTCGAACGCGCTGCCCACCAGCAGCAGACCCAGCTGTCCAACGGCATCGCCATGCTGGTCGGGCTGTTCGAGCCGGCGATGCTGGTGTTCATGGGCGCCAGCGTGCTGGTCATCGTCCTGGCGATCCTGATGCCCATTCTCAACCTCAACCAACTCATCACCTGAAGAGCACACAACATGCGCAACCCTTCCCGCCAACGCGGCTTCACCCTGATCGAGATCATGGTGGTCGTGGTGATTCTCGGTGTCCTGGCCGCCCTGGTGGTCCCGCAGATCATGAGCCGTCCGGACCAGGCCAAGGTCACCGCCGCCCGCAGCGACATCAAGGCCGTGGCCACGGCCCTGGAAATCTACAAGCTCGACAACCACCACTACCCCTCGACCCAGCAGGGCCTGGAAGCCCTGGTGAAAAAACCGGCCGGCCTGCCGGCGGCCCTCAACTGGAACCCCGACGGCTACCTCAAGCGCCTGCCCAAGGATCCGTGGGGCAACCCTTACCAGTTCCTCGCCCCGGGTCGCGAAGGCTCGGCCTACGACCTGTACTCCTTCGGTGCCGACGGCCGCAACGGCGGCGACGGGACCAATGCCGACATCGGCAACTGGGAGCCTTGAAGTGCGCAAGCCAATGGCGGGGTTCACCCTGCTGGAGCTGCTGGTGGTCATGGTGATCATCGGCTTGCTGGCCGGCATGGTCGGGCTGGTCCAGAGCGACTCGGGCGGGCAGAAGGCCCGGCGCGAGGCCGAGCGCCTGCAAAACCTCATTGGCCTGCTGCGCGAAGACGCGGTACTGAACAACATCAACCACGGCCTGCGCCTGGAGCCGGACCATTACACAGTGCTGAGCCTCGACCGCGGCGGCCAGTGGCTGGAGGACAAGCGCTTCAAGGAACACCGGCTGCCCGGCGAGCTGCGCCTGAACCTGAAGGATCCTCGACCGCAGGGCAAGGAGCCGCAACTCTGGGTGCTGGCCAACGACCAGATCTCGCCCTTCAGCCTGCTGCTGGAATACCGCCAGCAGCCGCTGCTGTCGTTGTCCAGCGACGGAGTCGAGGAGGTGCGTCTTGCCCCGGTGCAATGAACAGGCAGGCTTCACCCTGCTGGAAGTGATGGTGGCCCTGGCCATTTTCGCCGTGCTGTCGCTGTCGCTCTACAGCGCCACCGAACACCTGATCGGCAACAACGGCGGCCTCAGCGAACGGACCCTGGCGCAATGGCTGGCGGACAACCGCCTGAACGAACTGCGCGCCGGCATGCGCCAGCCCCAGAGCCAGCGCCAGGAACCGATCCGCTTCGCCGGGCGCGACTGGCTGCTGACCAGTGAAACCGCCGCGGCACCCGACCCGCGCCTGCTGAAGATCGTGCTCGAAGTCTCCACCGACGCCCCCCTGCCCCGGCAACGCGCGCGCCTGGCGGGCTACCTGGAGGCCCGCCCATGAAACGCCCACAGCAGGGCTTCACCCTGCTCGAAGTGCTGATCGCCATGGCCCTGTTCAGCCTGCTCGGCCTGGCTTGCTATCAGTTGCTCGAACGCATGATCCACACCGACCAGCGGATTCATCAGCACGAACTGCAGCTACGGCGCCTGCAGCGTGCGGTGGGTATTTTCGAACGTGACCTGACCCAGGCCATCGCCTACCCGGTCAACGGCAGTTCGGCGCGCCAGGCGCTGATTGGCGAACCCGGGCGCATCCAGCTGGTACGCGGCGGCTGGAGCAATCCCTTGCAGCAGGCGCGCAACGACCTGCTGCTGGTCACCTATCGCTGGAACGACGGCCAATGGCTGCGCGAATACCGCAGCCCGGTGGATGGCCCCGACCTGTCCGGCACCGCCGCGCAACAGGTGCTGCTCGATGGCGTCCGGCTCGAACGCCTGCGCTACATCGATGACCAGGGTAAGGCCCATCCCAACTGGCCCATCGGCCAGGCGCCATTGAGCCTGCCCCAGGCCATTGAGCTGGAGCTCGACGCCCCGGGTTATCCCGGCCTGCGGCGGGTGATCCTGCTGCCGGGCTTCAAGGGGCTGGACCATGGTTAAGGCCTGTAGACAACGGGGCATCGCGCTGATCAGCGTGCTGCTGATCACCTCCCTGGCGACCCTGATCGTCAGTGACATGCTGGCTCGCCAGCGCCTGAGCCTGATCGGCAGCTCCAACCAGCTGTTGCAGCAACAACTGTGGCAACTGGCGCTCAGTGGCGAAGCCTGGGCCCGTGGCCAACTGCGCGACGACTGGTGCGATGGGCCGGAGCCCAAGCGCGTGCACCTGGGCCAGCGCTGGGCGCACAGCACGCCGACCTTCGACATCGACGGCGGGCGTATCCGCATCCAACTGCAAGACCTCAGCGCGCGCTTCAACCTCGGCACCCTGCGCACGCCCAACGACCGGATCAGCCGCCTGCGTTATCAACGCCTGCTGCAGGTACTCGGCCTGCCGCCCCACGACCCCAGGCGCCTGCCGCCGGTGCGTGGTTTCGACGGCAAGCCGCTGGCCTGGAACGACAGCAGCGAACTGATGCGCCTGGAAGGCGTCGACGCGGCGGCGATGGAGCGCCTGCGGCCCTGGGTCAGGACCACGCCGGGGGCCCTGAACCTCAACACCGCCCCGGCCGAACAACTGGCCAGCCTGGGCAAGCTCGACCTGGCCCAGGCCGTCGCCCTGGTGCAGGCGCGCCCCGCCGATGGCTACAAGACGGTGCAGGAGTTTCTCGACGCCCCCGTGCTGAAACAGCACGAGATCAACAGCCAGGGGCTCGACGTCAGCAGCCGCTATTTCCAGGCGGTGCTGGATGTCGAACTGGGCGATCGCCAATTGCGCCTGATCAGCCGCCTGCGCATCGAGCCGGACGGCCAGGTCAGCGTACTGCAGCGCACCCTCGCCGCCCCTTCCCGTTTTCCGGAGTAAACCCCATGCAAGCCTGGCTTTACCTCACCACCGTGAATGCAGACGACGACTCGCCCGTCACCTGGTGGCAAACCGACGGCGAGCCGGTGCACGGCACGCTGCAACAGGCGGCGGTACTGGCCGGCCGGCGCCTGACCCTGTTGCTGCCAGCCGAAATCGTCAGCCACCACCGCTTCGACGTACCGCCGCGCAGCGGCCGCTGGCTGCAGCAAGCCATCCATTCGGTACTGGAAGAACGGCTGCTGGACGACCCCGAGCAGTTGCATCTGGCCCGCGGGCCGTTACTGGCGCGTCGGCACTGCCGCCTGTTCGTCCTGCAACGCCAGTGGCTGGAACAACTATTGGAACGGCTGGCCCGCCATGGCCTGACGGCCGAGCGCATTCATGTCGATGCCGACTGCCTGCCGGACAACCAGGCACTGGCCCTGCGTTGCCACGACCGCTGGCTGATTGGCGGGGCCTGCCAGCAACGCCTGGCGCTCGACGACCAGACCCTCGAAGAGCTGGCCCCGCTGCTGCCCGACAACCTGCAACGCAGCGAGGAAACGCCCTGGCCGCTATTGGCCCGGGGCAGCGCGCAGGCCATCGACCTGCGCCAGGGCGCCTTCGCCCTGCGCAGCCCCTCGCGTACACCCTGGCGGGCGCTGCTGGCGATCCTGGCCATCGCCTGCGGCGCTCAAGTGGCACAGGACGCGGGCCAACGCTGGCTGTTGCAACACCAGACCGCCGAGGTGACCGAGGCCAGCCTGGAACTCTGGCGCCAACGCTTCCCCGACGAGCCGCGGGTGATCGACCTCGCCCGCCAGGTCCAGGCTCGTGCCCAGCAACCCGGCCAGCCCCAGCAAAGCCTGGCGCGCCGGCTCGACAACCTGGCCAGCCGATGGACCAACAGCGACGGCGGCGATACGCGGATCCGCCGGCTGGACTACCAACAGGCGCAAGGCTGGACCCTGCAAGTCAACGCGCCGGACTTTTCCACCCTCGAACGTCTGCGCGAAGCCCTCGCGCAGCAGGGCGCGAACGTCCAGGCCGACTCGGCCGTGCTCGCTCCCGACGGGGTCAGCGCCCGCCTGAAAATCACGGACTAAACCATGACCACCCTTTTCAATCGTTACTCGAACCGCTGGCAGCAGCTACCGGCCCGCGATCGCCTGGCCCTGAAGCTGCTCAGCCTGTTTCTGGCCGTGACGCTGTTCTGGACCCTGCTCTGGAATCCGCAGCGCCAGGCCTTGCGCCAGGCTGAACAGCAGTTTCAGGAGGCCCTACAGTTGCAAACCGATCTGCTCAAGCTCCCTTCGTCCACCCAGGCCCGCGGCCAACAGGCCAACAGCCGCACCCTGGCCGGGCTGATCACCGCCAGCACGGCCGCGGCCAACCTGAGCATCGAACGCATGGACAGCGAAGAATCAGGACGCCTCAATCTCAACCTGGGCGGCGCGCTGCAAGACCTGCTGACCTGGCTGGACGAGGTGGAAAACCAGGGCGTCAACCTGGTGTCGCTGCAATTGGAGGTCGACCCTCAGGCCCTGGTCCAGGCGCGCCTGACCCTGCAGGCGAACTGATCGCGCCCGCCGCTCAGCGGACGGGCTCCTCATCGACCCGCTCAGTGCCCAGCAAGCGCGGGCCCCAATCCTCGACCGCCGCCTGCTCGACCCGGCGCTCCAGGGTGCGGCGCCAGGAAGGCACCAGCGGCAGCTCCAGGCACAGACGAATCTCCTCCACTGCCACCTCGCGGGAAAACAGCACCGCGCTCAAGCGCGACAGCGGCCACTGCTCGAAGGGGCGCTCGACCTGCTGCAACACGTCCCCGGCGCTTACGCTGCCCGCTTCCAGCACCCGGTAATACCAGCCGGTGCGCCCGCTCTGCTGGACCCGCAGCGACATGTCTTTCACGGCAAAGCGGTCATTGAGTTTCCAGCACGGCATGCGTCCCTGGGACACCTCCAGCAACACGCTGCCCACCCGGACACGGTCGCCCAGGCAGACGTTCTGCTCGGTCCAGCCGTGGCTGCTGAAGTTCTCGCCAAAGGCGCCCGGCTGCTCCAGCAACGCGTGCGGCCCCAACTCAGCGGCCCAGGCGGCGTAATGCTCGCGGGGGTAGTGATGAATGGCTTTTTCCGTGCCGCCATGCACCCGCAGGTCGCCCTGCTCGTCGTCCAGCAGGCCCAGCGGACCGACCTGCAGACTGCCGGTGCGCGCGGTCTTGGCGATCGCGCTCATCGATCCCGGGCGGCTGTAGGCCACGGCGCGGCCGGCCAACAGCGCATCGAGGGTTATACGCTCAGGGGTCATTACCTTACTCCATGGTTTCATCGGCGAACTGATGTTCCCGGCAGATCAACTCAATGTCGGCAGGCGCCAGCGGCTCTTCGGTCAGGCCGCAGAAAGGCCCGCCCGCGACCTGTTGGTGAAAGCGGCAGGTCTTGCACAGGCCGAAGCTCGGCACGTCCTGGGTGCGCTGCACGTTGCGCAGCAGCTCGCCGAGCAAGTGCTCCAGCTCCCTGGCCTGCCCGCCCATGCGTTGCGCGGCGGTCTCGAGGAACGCCGGCGGCATCACTTCCGCCAGCAGGGTCCTGGCTTGCTCGGTCAGCAGCAGGTGCACGCTGCGTTTGTCCCGGGCGTCCTGGCTTTTGCTGATCAGGCCCTTGGCTTCCAGCGCCTTGAGCGACTGCGACACCGTGCCTTTGGTCAGGCCCAGGTAATCGGCCACCGCCAGCGGTGTATTGGAATAGCCGTTGCAGCGCGCCAGGTACAGCAGCGCGCTCAACTGGATCGGCTGGATATCCGCCAGCAGCGGGTGCTCGCGGAACCAGACGCGGGTCAGGCTGCTAAGCCTTTCAAGCAAATCGAACAGCACAGGGGCATTTCCCGGATCAATGTCTGCGATAAATAGTATCGAATAAAAACTATATTGACAAAGACCTGAGCCGGTGAAAATCTAAATACAGTATCGATCCGATACTTTTATTGGAGACTCAGCCCATGACACACGCTCGTTACTACCACGCTGGTTGCCCGGTTTGCGTCGAGACGGAACAGACCCTGCTGGAACTGCTGGACCCGCAAATCAAAGTGGAAATCGTCCACCTCGGCCAGGCACCCGCGCGGATCGCCGAGGCCGAAGCCGCCGGGGTCAAATCGGTACCGGCCCTGGTGGTCGCGGACAAGGTCCTGCACCTGAACTTCGGTGCGGCCCTGGCCGACCTCAAGTAGATCCGCTCGCCAGCGCCCTCCTGACGAGGCGCTGGCGCCCTTCCTTTTTCGACGGATGAAACCGCCATGAACGTGAAAGTCTTCGACACCCATGTGCGCACCCGCGCAGGCCATTACCTGCACTTCGACGTGCTGACCGAAACCCATGACGCCGCCCTGGCCCGGCAATATGCCTTTGCCTGGCTGGACAGCCTGGGCGTGCGGGAAAGCGACGTATCGCAGAACGAATGCCGCTTCTGCCACAGCCGGATCGGCGATCCCCAGGTGATGCAAGACATCGCCCGCCAAGGCTATTTCATCATTCCACTGCAAGGTTTCCAGACAGCGGGCTTCGAGGCGACCGGCCTGGAGGTGAGCGGATGAACGCCTATAAACCACTGGACTGCGACCTGCACGACTACCTGGAAATCGCCTGCATGCATGGTTACCGGCTGCTGGTGGAACGGGTCGATGGCAGCCAGTTCGAAGCGCTCGGCAAGACCACCCGCACCAGCGCCAATGGCGAAGAATTCTTCTGCCTGGAGGACGCCGAAGGTCCGCTCGAAATACGCCTCGACCAGCTGCTGGCGATTACCCCGCTGGATGCCAAGCGCAGCTTCGGACGCATCCTGCTGGCCGGGCAACACTGCTCGATCTGACTCGACGAGCGCCTTGGCCAAGGGAAAAAAAAGCGCCGACATCGCTGTCGGCGCCCTTTCGTTCACGGCATGCACTCAGGCTTTTTGGGTCCGCGGCAGGAAGATCGCCAGCAGGCCGAACAGCGGCAGGAACGAGCACAGGAAGTACACGTACTCGATGCCGTGGATGTCCGCCAGGTGGCCCAGCAGCGCCGCGCCGATCCCGCCGAAACCGAACATCAGGCCGAAGAACACCCCGGCGATCATGCCGACATTGCCCGGCACCAGCTCCTGGGCGTAGACCACGATGGCCGAGAACGCCGACGCCAGGATGAAGCCGATCACCACGCTGAGCACGCTGGTCCAGAACAGGTCGACATGGGGCAGCAGCAAGGTGAACGGCGCCACGCCGAGGATCGAGAACCAGATCACCGCCTTGCGCCCGATCTTGTCGCCGATCGGCCCGCCGAAGAAGGTCCCGGCCGCCACCGCGCCGAGGAAGAGGAACAGGTGCAGCTGCGAGCTGGCCACCGACAGGTCGAACTTCTCGATCAGGTAGAAGGTGAAGTAGCTGGTGAAGCTGGCCATGTAGAAATACTTGGAGAACACCAGCAGCCCCAGCACCACCAGGGCGCTGAGCACCCGCCCCTTGGACAGCCCGTGGGTCGCCGCCTGGCCCTGCTTGAGCTTGAACAGCTTGAGGTGGCTGGCGTACCAGCGGCTGATGGCGTAGAGCAGCCCCAGGGCGAACACCGCGAACAGGCCCATCCAGGCCACATTGCCCTGGCCGAAAGGAATGATGATCGCCGCCGCCAGCAGCGGGCCGAAGGCGGTGCCGGCGTTGCCACCGACCTGGAAGCTCGATTGCGCCAGGCCGTAGCGCCCACCGGAAGCCAGCCGCGCCACCCGCGAGGCTTCCGGGTGGAAGGTCGAGGAGCCGACGCCGATCAGCCCCGCCGCCAGCAGGATCAAGGCAAAGCTGCCGACCTGGGACATCATCAGAATGCCGATCAGGGTGCAGACCATGCCCACCGGCAGCAGGTACGGCTTGGGATGGCGGTCGGTGTAATAACCGACCCAGGGCTGCAGCAGCGAGGCCGTGAGCTGGAAGGTCAGGGTAATCAGGCCGACCTGGGTGAAGGTCAGGCCGTAGCTGGCCTTGAGCATCGGGTAGATCGCCGGCAGCACCGCCTGGATCAGGTCGTTGATCAAATGCGCCAGCGCCACCGCGCCGATGATACGCAGTACCAGAGGGCTGCTTTGAGAGGCCGCGGGAGTCGCCACGGAGGCGGACTGAAGGTTGCTGAGAGCCATGAGAGTTTCCGTACAGCAGATGGATGCGCAGTTGCAGGGGTGGCCAATGTGCCATTTTTCGGTGCGCCGCGGCTATCCCCTTAGCTTGCTAACGACTTGAATATTTCGCTTGATGCGCAGCACAACAAGCATCGAAGCCTGCGTTCCGCAACACAGCCGACGCAAACCGGCCAATACGGGGTAGCGACTAAAATGCGGGTCAGGGGTCACGACCGCTGCACGCGCAATCGCAGGATGCACTGGCGGCTACAGGAGGGAATTGGATAAACGGTTGATAGCGTAGATAATTTTTTTATAAAAAGCGCTTGACGCCTTACCGTTCTACGCGAATAATGCGCGCCACTTGGCTACATAGCTCAGTTGGTTAGAGCATAGCATTCATAATGCTGGGGTCCGGGGTTCAAGTCCCTGTGTAGCCACCAAGTACCGATTCACAGATGTCTCTAGATGTCTCTGAATCAAAACAAGAAGCCCGCCTAGTGCGGGCTTTCTTGTTTCTGGCTATCCCTCCTTGTATCCCCCTATACCTTCCCTCTGTGTATCCTCGGCAAATAATTGAACCGAAGGGATACAGGTCAGATGAAGCGTTCAGAGATAAAGCGCCGCCCCCTCTCCGATACCGCATTGGCCGGGCTAGAGCCTGACGCCAAGGAGTATCGCGAACTCGACGGGAACAGCCTTTATTTCCGCGTGAAAACTGACGGTCAGAAGTCCTGGCAGCTCCGGTACAAGAAGCCTGACGGGAAATGGTCATGGCTCGGGCTGGGTGGTTATCCCGATGTGAGCGGGTCGCTGGCCAGGCAGAAAGCTGCCGAGCTGCGCGCGGACGCTGCTGATGGAAAGAACCCGATCATTACCAAGCAGGCTCGCAAGAAAGCGGAAAGGAGCACTGCCGCCGAAACATTCGAGCCGCTGGCAAGAGAGTGGTACACGTCACGACTCACCAACTGGGATGCGGGCACGTCCAAGCGAATCATGGGCGCCTTCGAGCGTCATGTTTTCCCCGTGTTCGGTAAGCGACCCTACGCAGAGATCACCCCTCTCGAGTGGATGGAGTTTCTGCGAGGCATGGAGCAGCAGGGAATCCTCGAGCAGATGAGCCGGGTTCGCTCGTACTGCAGAGACGTCTACGACTTGGCCAGGGTGACCGGCCGCGCGACTCACAACCCGCTTGAAGGCCTTCAGAAGTACCTCCAATCAGGTAAGGCAGAGAACTACGCTCACGTGTCGCCGGAGGAACTGCCATGCCTGATCCGCGCGATAGCAGCCTACCCTCATGCCCATGATGTGCGCCTCGGCCTGCGACTGCTGAGTCTCTTCGCCGTGCGACCTAGCGAATTGCGCGAGGCACGGTGGTCTGAATTCGATTTTGCCAAGAAAATTTGGACGATCCCCGTCGAGCGTAAAGGACGCAAGAAAGGCCTTGAGCACTTGGTACCGCTTTCCACTCAAGCGATCGCCGCGCTGGAGGAACTGCGTCATTACACCGGCAGCTATCCCCTTCTCTTCCCGGGCCGGAGCGACCACACCAAGCCGCGCAGCGACACGGTGTTCCTCATGGCTCTGCGTCGGATGGGATACGAAGGTCGGCAAACGGGCCATGGGTTCCGGCATATTGCATCGACGGTGCTCAACGAAAACGGTTTCGACGAGAACCATATCGAGGCCCAGCTTTCGCACAAAAAACCCGGCGTCGCAGGCGTTTACAACAAGGCGCAGTACCCGGCTCGTCATGAGTCTAGTCGCTCCGCAGGGCCAAGAAGGCCAACTAGATTGACCGTTAGTCGGCCTACATCGCGCGTGGTAACCACTAAAGGTAACCACTTCGCCTGGTTACTCTCCGTCGGCCGGTATCCACTTTGGCATCCATGATTCAGGTCATTCCAGCCCGAATTCTGGAGATTTCGACCAGACACAATGAGCCCCAAAAACTAGTCGTTTCCGTCCGATCAACAGATTCGACGGTCGGTACTGAACGCGAAGTGAGAAATTTTGAGAACACGCTACAATCACCAGCACGAGGCACCCGCTAGCCTCGTAAACGCCTTACGCAATCATCGTTTCTCGTGATCTCCGTGAGCAGGATCGAGAAATAAAAAGGACACATGGCATGGGCCGGTGTCGAATTTATAGGCCAACCAGAATTTAGGGAGGTAAACATGGCTAAGAATTTTTTGGATTTGAAGACCGATCCAAGTCTGTTGTGTGCGCTCCATGGGGCCTCACAGCATAAGCAGACTGCTGCCGAGATGCTGGAACAGCGTGTTTCGTTCGTATACGGCTCGGTGAGCTCTAATAACGGCGTCACTCGTGAGCAAGTTCGCAAGTTAATTCTGGAGCAGGAAGGAGTCGAAGGGGAAACACGTTGATCCTCTTCGAGCTCTGCGGGAACACTGAGCAAAACCCAATCTATCGCGAGCTGGAAGTCTCTAATGGCAACCGGCAGTATGATTTTTTGCGGTCTATAGTCGGCGCTGCACTGGCTGTAGACCGCGCATTCCTATCAAACCACATCATCAAGGCATTGAACTTTCAGGCTATCACTTGCCTGCATACGAATGCCGGTGAGTATCGCCCTTGCCAAGTCGTCGTAGGCAACCATAGGCCTCCAGAACACTACCGTGTCGAGGCCCTAATGGACGATTTTGTGAATATGGTGAATAGGGACTGGGAGCAGTCCGACCCAGTTGCGCTGGCAGCGCTCGTACTATGGCGACTGAACCACATTCACCCGTTCATCAATGGCAACGGCCGCACTGCTAGGGCTGCCTGCTATTTCGTGTTGTGTGTGAAAGCAGGGGGATGGCTACCTGGCGCCACGATACTTCCAGAGCTGATTCGGCGCGACCGGGCTGAATACGTTGATGCATTGCGCCTCGTGGATGAGTCTGTCACCCAAGGAGCGCGGGATCTAAGCCCACTGCATGAACTGTTGTCCAAGCTCATCCGAGAACAACTCGCTACGCAGCCAGCTCCCGCCGATGACCAGCCTGATTAACCGCCCCCGCCAGCGACCCAGTGGAGAGTTTTCGGACGCCCTAAAAAGGGAATAGACGCCCATGCCGGCGACTTGTAACTGGGCAGGCTGTTACAGCCCCTGTTACAGCAAAATACGCTGTTTCACCCAACGCACCACGCACAGATTTCGCGCCCTCTGTGCTGCGTGAAAAGCCACAAGTACGTAGGCCGGTACGCAACTTTGGTACGCGCTTTGCTGCGCGTACCGTACCAGTTCGCACCTTTGGTTCGCGCCCGCTAATGCAAACCTTGCTGTCGGTTACCGGCGTGGTTACCGCAAAAAGTTACCAGAACGATCGGTTGCCAAGCGCTAGGTTTCCACTGTGGTTGCCAGCGAAAGTTGCCAATCAGGACTGGCAACCAGGAAGCCGGTGGCATTTTCAACTGGGCCAAATCTGGCTACTCGATTAACTCTGGCTGCTTATGGGCCGATCACGAGAGTTCAGATCAGTGTTCCAGCGCTAGCTGTAGTATCTAGGCTGAAGATGGGTACCTCACCCGTTTGCGGCATCGATCCGATCGGGGCACCACTGTCTACCCAGGCCTTGAAATCTTGCTTACAGCAGTAATAAACGATTGTGGGAATAGGCCAATAGTTGGGAGATTGCATAGCTAGAGCCGAAACAGAAACCCTGTCTAGCGGGCGGCTTCGCAGCGAATCATATCCGGCACTAGCGAAGTAGCTCTTGACCAATGGGAGCAAATCGTCCTCTTTTCCGAGCCGAGGATGCTGAAAATACCAGCCATAATTTTTGAAGACTTGAGCCAAGCGCTCCGCCAGTCCAAAGACAAATGATGGCAGGACAGAAAGCGCTCTGCATGAATCGCCTAAAATTTCCAACGTGAGAGGTGAGTCGCCGCTTTCAATCTTTGCCCAGGCGCTCGGAGTGATTCCTACACAGTCGGCGATCAAGCCCGGGTGAGTATTATTTTCAAGACGGATCTCTCTAAGCGTGAGCAGGATTAAAGTGGTGCTGCTGGCGTTATATTGCATGGGAAATCGGCGATCCTGGCTGAGTGGAGTGTGTCCTTACGAGAAATGTAAGCTCCTTGAGATAACGTTCAAGATAAATCTTCCCCTCTCCGCGAAGGCTCGAGACTGGAAGGGTCATCTGGAAAGTTTGGGGAGAGACACTCATGTGGGTGCCTGACTTCAATAAGGTTAAATGACTCAGGTCTGGCTGCGAAACACCACCATTTAAGTGTTCGATTCATCAGTTGATCGTCCCTTCAAAAAATGGGTGGTAAAAATGCCACTCCGTGGCATTTTTACCACCTCATACCGATGTGGAGTTGGCCAGAATTGATCCTGCGCCGGCTATACACAACCCCCTGGGCATCGACCACTTTTAGCGACTTGAAACGCTCGTCGGCGAGTGAGCATTGAGCAGTTTGTTCATGCCCCGATCGGACCAGCGCTGCTACGCTTTCATTTTTCTCGAATGGAGTCGAAGCCATGCCCACCCCTGAATACTCCAGATGTCCTTGAGCGCATGTATCACAACCAACTCGCCCTGGAAGCCGCGCTAATGGAGCTGACCTTACTTGTCGAAAGCCATAGCGATCCAGCCAACTGACGGTCTCCATGCGTTTGCCGCAGTCACGACAGCCAACACGTCTGAGCAAAACGCTGAGGCGCACTGCACGGCCGAGAATGGGCAAATCACGAACGACTCGCTCGCAATACTCGTGAGTGGTTGAACAGGGCTTTTGGCATCCACCACAGGAAGGGAATCGGGTGGTGTGGGGCGTCAGATCGATCTGTAGGGCATCGCCATCAGGCTTGATCGTGACGACAGAAAAGCCCTCCCAAAAAGGAAGGAAAGTATTAATATCGTGCATAAGAACGCCGGTTTTTTAGATGTGTTTGCTCGCACGAACATCATCAATCAAATCGGCGTTCTTGTTTCTGTGTTTCCCGGAATTCCGTGAAGAACC